>CALLUQ010000023.1 GCA_938010565.1 uncultured Flavobacteriales bacterium | reverse complement strand
CGCAGAAATAGCAAAATTCAGTACCGAGCAACTCAACAGTTATGAAGATAGTTTGAAATATTATCGGGATCTGAAAAACTCACTGGATACAGCGTTTGAAGAAGGAAGAGAGGAAGGAGTCAAGCAGGGAATGGAGGAAGGAATGGAGAAGGGGATTAAGAAAGGAAGAAACGCCTTGGTACGGCGCCTGAAAGAAAAAGGAAAGTCGATCGATGAGATTGTTGACTTAACCGACTTATCAAAGGAACGAGTAAAGGAAATCATAGGAAATGAGGAGTAAACCGATGCTAAACCCGGGGCAAACGCATTTAAAATAGGCTTCACTCTCGTTTTCAGAGTTTTACGTTTTCAGCATCGCTTACACATCAGGGATCATAACCCATTCATTTGTGTAGGGATGAAAAATTTAAATGCGTTTGCCCTGAGATCGGATCAGTTGACCCGAACCAATTCCACATCAAAAAACAACGTAGCATCGGGAGGGATCCGTCCGCTTCCCTGCTTGCCATACCCCAACGATGGAGGAATAACCAATTGTGCTTTTTCCCCTTCTTTCATATTGGCAATGGCTTCATCCCAACCGGCAATTACACGGCCTTCTCCTAATTTGAAGGTATACGGCTGGCCTTTCATATGAGAAGTGTCGAACATTCGGCCGTCTTCTAGGAAACCTACGTAATGTACCGAAACCATATCTCCTGCTTTGGCCTTTTGCCCTTCGGTGCCCGATACAAGAGCCATTTTTAAACCCGTTTCGCTGGTGGTATAATCACTTTCTTCCGGGGCAAATGGTCCTACTATTTCCACTACTTCCACTTCAAAGGTAAGATCGGAATGGGGGGGAATAACAGATGAAAATCCCCTTTCGCCATACGCCAGTTCGGAAGGAATCCGAAGCGTGGCTTTGTCGCCTGCATGCAGCAAAGCAAGGCCTTCATCCCAACCTGGAATAACCATGCCCTGGCCCAATGCCAACCAAAGCGGAACTCCTTTGGTGTACGATTCGTCAAATACGGTACCGTCGGCCAACGTGCCTTTGTAATGCACCAGCAAAAAGCTTTGAGGTTGTACCTTTTCGCCTTTTCCTTTGCCGGTAATCCGGTATTGTAAACCGGAAGCCGTCGTTTCAAACCCTTCGGGTACCACCATATCGGAGGCATTGCCGGTCGCTGCTACACCGGAGCTTTCGTTTTCACTGTCGACCGGTGTACTTTCTCCGCCGCAAGCCGTCATTGCAAGGGCAAGGGCCGGCACTATCCAAAAATGTTTTTTCATTCTTTTTTTATGTTGTGTAATTCGACTTCGTATATCATGGTGGTATAAGCGGGCACCAAGCCTTTTACACCCCGTGCGCCAAAAGCAAGTTGCGAAGGTATAATTATTCTGGCTTTCTGATGCTCTTTTATGTGGTAAAGCCCGGTTTCCAGTCCTTTGATCACAATATTCGGTCGGCCCAGTTGAAAATCAAAAACGGCTTCTTGCTTTCCCGAATCATCTACCACGGTGGTATCTCCCAATGGATGACCGCGGTAACTGATCCGGAGGTATTCCATCGCTTTTGGCTTCATTCCGTTGCTCTTGCTGATCGGAACGACGTAAACACCATCGAAGTAGCAGCTGGAATCAATGCCTTCGGCCCAGAGGTAATTGAAAAGCACCACCTGTTCGTTGATTTCGCGTTGTTCCAGAGCCCAGGCCTCACCTTGTTGCATTCGAAGGTAAGCTGCCTCATCGTATATGGCATGAATTTTAAAATGGACTTTAAGAAGTGCGGCACGGTCTGTTCCTTGAATTTTGCAGGCACCTCCAAACTTTTTAAGAGCCGTATCATGCAACAAAACACTGGCGCTGTCGCCTTCAAAAAAATCGCCGAGCACGGTTTCAAGATCTGCATGGCCGGCAGAAGGGTTGTAACGATGTGTAATCAGGGAATGGGCTTCTCCCGATCCTCCCTTCCGTATTAAATCGCCTTGCAACGTGTATATTTCCATTGAAAATTGCAGATACTCTCCGGGGGTTACTTTTCCGGATCGCTCGTCGAAAGCGTGTAGTTGATGCCACCACCCGGCTTCATTTTTAACATACCCTTCTAAGGGTGGGTTTTCGGTACACCCTGCCAGCAAAAGCCCAGCGACCCAACTCCACCAAAGGTTTTTCAACGGGAAAGTTTTACCAGTTCCAGGTCCAGCACAATGGGAGAATGCGGAGGGATGCAATTCCGATCGCCCAACAACCCGTGTGCCAGTACCGATGGCATAACCATACGGATTTTATCGCCTTCACGCATATAACGTACGCCTTCATGAAGGCCCGTTTCAACAAAATCCATACAGATGACAAAGGCCATCACATCTCCCGTTTTCTTATTGTTGTAACACTCTTTTCCATCCAACAACCGAAGCGCATAACGCACATGGGCTACCTGATCGCAGGAAGCAGAATCGCCGTTGCCTCTGTGGTAGATCTGGTATCTTAGTCCCGTACCGCTTTCTATCATTTTATAGCCTTTGCGATGTTGCCAGGCCATCATTTCCATTTCCTGTATTTTGGAAATGCTCCTGTTTACGGTATCAAGGTAAGCCCGCAATTGACGGGTGGGCATGTTGGCATAGGGGTTGTTCGATTTTTCCGTGCTCCCACAGGCCAACAACAGGATAAAGCAGAACAAATACAGGTGGCGCATATTTCGCTTAACGGTTTAAGGCTTCTTTGTATTGGGGCAACAAAGCCATCAGGTGTGCAACGGTGTCTTGCACATTATCATTGGAATGGCCTCCTGCTGCGTTGCGATGGCCTCCTCCGTTAAAATGCGTTTTTGCAAATTCGTTAACAGAAAAACTGCCCTGAGATCGAAAAGAAAGTTTCACGATGTTTTCCTGTTCGGATATAAATACGGAAAAAACGACCCCATCGATGGATAACCCCATGTTTACCAGCCCTTCGGTGTCGCCTTTTTTGTAGTGAAAACGTTCCAGTTCTGCGGCATCCAAACTGGTGATGGTCGTATTAAATTCGGGAAGGTATTGCATTTTTTCGCCCAAGGCATAGCCCGTTAGCTTCATACGATCATAAGAATTGGTATCCAGAATGCATTCGTGAATGCGGGCATGGTTTACTCCTTTATCGATCAGTTCTGCTACAATGCGATGGGTTTTGGAGGAAGTAGCCGGAAAACGGAAAGACCCGGTATCGGTCATGATCCCGGTATATAAACAAGAGGCTCCGTCGGTATTTATAAGATCGGTTTCGCCCATGGCATCGATCAACTCCCATACCATCTGGGCCGTACTGCAGGCCGACAGATCCGAAAATACATAATCCGGAAAGTGTTCTGGTTGTTGGTGGTGGTCGATCATTATTTTTACGGCACCGGATTGTTGCAACGGAACGCCCATTTCCCCGATCCGGTTCAGGGCGTTGTAATCGAGCAGAAAAATGATGTCGGCTTCTTTAAAATGCCGCTTAACCGGAGTCCAGTGGCGGTTGTATTTTAAAATATCTTTTTGTCCGGGCATCCATTTCAGAAAATTCGGATAAGCATCCGGTACCACACACTCTACATCGTGGCCTTTGGCTCTCAGAAATTGTGCCAACCCTAAAATGCTTCCTATGGCATCGCCATCAGGTGCCTTATGGGCCGTAACTACAATTTTCTTCTTTTCGGCTAACAAGCGGCTCACTTCTTTTACTGCTTCTGCGTTCACTTTGAATTCTTTTTTGAAGTCGTAAAATTAACAAACTAATCGGGTAGCGGGCGCAGGGTAAATGCATTTATAAATTATGAGTTGGAGTGATGGGTGTGTGCTTGTTTTCAGGTCGCATCTTTGGGGTTGCCGGTGGTCCATAAAATGGAAACGTTGTGTTGGAGCATCTTGGGGAAGCGGATGTTTTTACGGGGATGCAATGCCGTTGAAAAAAGTTTCGGCACAGATGGATGAAAATGCGTGCCCGTTGGGCAATAGGAAGCCATACTACTCGAAATTGAAATGCGTTTGTCCTGGTAGCGGACGGAATGTTTTCTTTTTCGGGTCTTGTATTACGATCGGTGGTATGTTGCATCAAAACCAAATGATCGCGGGCCTCAGGGAATTCCACTTTGTCGTTTGCCATTCGTTGAAAAATTTCGTTGAAAACCGGTTGAGGCGACTTTCCCAAAAATAACGCGAAATATTAGGGGTAAGACACTATCTTAGCGCCCGTGAAAATTTTAATTACCGGAGCAGCAGGGTTTATCGGGTATCATCTTGCCGCCAGCCTTTCCGAGGCCGGCCATGAGATCGTGGGGCTCGATAACATCAACAATTATTACCACATTTCTTTAAAGTTATCGCGGTTGCGCCAACTGGGCATTGCCGCAGAGAAGATCCGGTACAACAAAATGATCCCCGGTACAGCGCGGAGTAATTTTCGTTTTATAAAGCTGGATCTGCTGGATGGCGAACACCTGGCCGAACTGTTCCGCGCCGAAAAATTCGATATGGTTTGTAACCTTGCAGCACAGGTGGGGGTACGTTATTCGGTAGAAAACCCTGCCGCCTACCTGGCCAGCAATGTCGATGGCTTTTTTAATGTGCTGGAAAAGTGCGCCCGTTTCAACATCCAACACCTGGTATATGCGAGTAGTTCTTCGGTTTACGGGATGAACCAAAACATTCCTTTCTCTGCCAAAGACGCCGTAGAACACCCCATTAGTTTTTATGCCGCCACAAAAAAAACGAACGAACTGTTTGCACATACGTATAGTTATATCCATAAATTGCCCACTACCGGTTTGCGTTTTTTTACCGTTTACGGCCCCTGGGGCCGCCCGGATATGGCCCCTTTTATTTTTACCCGAAAGATCATCAACGAAGAGCAGATCACCATTTTTAACAACGGGAAACTGCAACGTGATTTCACTTACGTAACCGATATAGTAAAAGGCATTGAAGCGGTACTTTTCAACATCCCCGTCGAAAGCGGATTGCCTGTACCGCTTACTCCCGATCGGTCTTCTGCTCCATACCGCATTTACAACATCGGGAACAGCAAACCCGTTGAGATCATGGAGTTTGTGCAAACGATCGAAAACCTCACCGGAAAAAAAGCAAACATCCGTTACCAACCGTTACAACCCGGCGATCTGGTAGAAACCTGTGCCGATACCACGATGTTGGAGCGTGAGTTCGGATTTCAACCGGCTTTCGACCTGCAAAGCGGACTTAAGAATTTTGTGGAGTGGTACCGTTCATTTCATGGGGTTTAGCCAGCGCATTTTTCCCCAAACCAAAGCCGATGCCCCACAAAGAAGTAAAAACAGTGATAAGGTAAAAGCCCAAACCAAGTCCAACGGCAATGCTCTGCTCCTGTTCCAGCAAAATTGCCCCTTCCAAAAGCACCGCTTCCCGTAAACCTATTCCTCCGATGGTTACCGGTACAATGGCAGCCATACTTGAGATCAAAAATAAAACCAGATAGGGCATGGCCCCGGCATCCGATCCCAAGGCATGCAAAATACACCAGGCACTCCCCAACTGAGATCCTTGTACCAGAACCGACCACACATTTACCGGCAATAAGATGGGTTTAAACGTTTTGAAGAACCCATGAAAAACCAGGTAAAACGCAAAAGCTCCGGGAATGACCAGCAGCCAAAAGTACGCTGTAAATGGCCAGGGAGTGGGAAGAAAAGAAAGCAGGATGACGACCAATGAACACAGTACTGCCATGCCCGAAAAACGGTCCATAAAAGCGGCCGAAACAAGGAGTTTTGTTCTTACCTCGGGGAAACGCTTTTTCAGCAGGTAAACTTTGTAGGCGTCGCCCCCTATACCACCTGGCAACCCGATGTTGTAAAACATGCCTAGCCAATACAATTTCAGGTTAAAGCCGTGTGAGATCGTAACCTGGATCTGCCGGAAAAACAATTGCAAGCGATATGCTGAAAATACTTTAGAAAACACAAACAGCACCAACGCAGCCAGCATCAACCACCAGTTGGCCGTTTTAAAAAGCAGCCCCACTTCCCGAAACTCCATTTTGCCGAAAACATAAAAGATCGCCAGTGCCGAAACGGTTCCCTTAAAAGCCCATACGCCCCAGCGCTTAATTAACTTTGTTTTTTCCAACGAAAATGTTTCTGATGCGGTACGGTTTTTTGCCTTGCGATTCGTAATACGTGCGCATTTGTAATTCGGTTACGATGCCAAAAGTGATCAGCTGAATGCCGCCCAGGGTAAGCAACACCCCGAGAATGGTGAGGGAGCGGTTCATAATGGGTTCGCCCATTATTTTTTCGATCAGCAAATAAATGTCGATGCCAATGCCCGGCAAGAGGACAAACATGCCCCATTTTCCAAAAAGATGGATCGGACGGGCCAGCCATTTTTTCATAAACAGCATCAGCATCAGATCGGCCACTACCCGGAAGGTACGGCCAATCCCATATTTGCTTTGTCCGAACTGGCGGGCATGGTGTTTCACATCCATTTGTGTAATGGTGCCTCCCTGCATGGATACCAGCACGGGAATGAAACGGTGCAATTCTCCGTACATGCCCATATTTTTAGCAATATCGGCCGTAAATACTTTCAGGGAACAACCGTAATCTTTGATGCGGACCCCCGTGGAGCGCCGGATGATGCGGTTGGCAATCCGGCTGGGTACTTTACGAAGGAACATGCCGTCTTTGCGATTGGCTCGGGTTCCGGCCACCAAGTCCCATTCGCCTTCTTTGGCCAGTTGCAGCATGGCCGGAATATCGGACGGATCGTTTTGTAAGTCGCCATCCATGGTAACAATGTATGCCCCGGAAGCCACATCGATGCCGGCCGACATGGCCGAACTCTGGCCATAATTTTTCATCAGCTGCACCAGTTTTACATGGGGCGAGTTGTATTTTTTCGCTTCTGCGATGGTTTGATCGGTAGAGCCGTCGTTCACCAGAACAATTTCAAACTCCATGCCGCTAAGTGCGGCATGGACCTGATCCAGAAGCGGTTTTACGTTTTCTTCTTCATTGTAAACGGCAATGACTACAGATATATCCAACATGGAAAAAGCTTGAGGTGAATCCTTGTACGGCGTAAATGCCGGCAAAACTACAAAATATTCCATAGTTGGGGGTTGTACTACCGGGGCAAACGCATTTGAATTTTTTGAGGGGTCTTTTCCGGTATGGGTGATCCCATTTTGCTTTTTTGTTTGGATTTTTGTTTGGATGGTATATCCCTTCTACATGCTTTTACACGCTTTCTCTTTTCCGGTAGTCTTTGCATGGCTAATGGATTTTAGGGTGAAACGGCATGTTAAATCAAGCCTTTATCTAAGTGAAATCACCTAGGTGAATTAATAAGTTAATTCGGTTTTTTAACGGATTGCGATGTGTTAATAAAAAAATGATATTTGGTTTTTTCTACTCAAAATGGGTTGGAAATTATATTCTTAAACACAAAAAGACGAAAAAAGATTGGGCGGTATTCATAAAAGAAATAGCAGAACATTACAAACAAGCCGATAAAATAACATTAGTCATAGACAATCTCAACATTCATAAGGCAAGTTCACTC
>CALLUQ010000022.1 GCA_938010565.1 uncultured Flavobacteriales bacterium | reverse complement strand
CATAATACCTTGGACTGGAAGTGTTCCCATCCTTTCCAGTTACAACGAGATATATTAAAACCTCGTTTCAGGTTGGAAATGGTCGATTCTATCCCACTACGCCACTTCTTCAGTCGGGTTTGCATATTCTTGCTGCTGGTCAAATTCTTCAGACTGCCCACTACCTTGTTGAACACTACGTTGACCAACCCCTGTTTAACAGCCTGTTTTTGATTGTCTTTGCTGGCATATCCACCGTCTGCGGCCACACTTTTAGGGATATGTCCGTAATTTTCTTTTATCCTTTCTATGGTGCTGTTGAATAAATGCGTGTCGGATATATTTCCTGTTAATACCTGGCAGTCTAAGATCAGCTTACCTTTTCCATCAGCAAGGTTGACTTTATGACCAAAAAGCACTTCCCGGCCACCTTTCACGATAATGTCAGTATGCAACTCGTAAATGGAAAACAACTTTTGATCGTTGGGAACCTGTTCTGCTTTGATTTGTTTTCGGTAAGTCATCGAATAAACTTGCTTCATCAAAGGAAGAAGTTGGCCAAGCTCTTCTACTAAAACCAAACTTTTCGATGAACTATAATCTTTCTTTTTAACCAATTTATCCACCTGATTGATGCTCTTGGTAAACAATACCAACTGTCTTTTAAACAGGGCCACCTGCTTGTTGGCTTTGGAGTTGTTGATCAGGAAATAGTTGGATTTGGCTCCTGAACAGTAATTGATGACCTTAATGTTTTCTTTTCGGGCTAAATGGCCCAACAATCTTTGTGCTTCTTTTATACAATCCCATACCAATGAATTATTAGTAGGATAATGGATGTTGGTCTCTACCACTGTACTATCCATACGAATAGCACTCATATCTTCCAGCTCTTCTTCGACAGCTATTTGGTTAAGGGCTACCAAAAGTTGCTGCAAAGACTCTTGCTTTATCTTAGAAATATATTTATGAAATACCTGAAAACTGTAAGGCTTACGCTCGTCAAGCTGGATAAACGTGGCGCAAATTCTTGAATCTGATTGTGCGTATTCCAGATCCCGGTAAGTAAAGGATTTGAATTCTTTGTAGATCGCTGCTCTTACAATTTGCTCCACAGTTGGCGTGTCTTTGCGACCAAAATGACTTTCCTTTTTACCAGCCATAATATCAGCACTTAACAAGTGAATCAAATCTGGTCTTTTCTCCAATATGGTGTCAATCAAACCTAGTTCGGGGTTTCTTGACCAATCAGAGCGTTCAAATTTTAATGTCAGGTCATTAAACAACTTCATCTGTCTTCTTTTTTTATTCAAGATAAGATAAATTATCAAAAAACCCTCACAATTTGTTGATTATTATTGTTTTAGTAGTTTATAGACAGGCTCTAGTTAGTAGGGTATGAAATTCTGACCTTTCAGATTTCACCATACTCTGTATTACTTACAACTATTGTTATTGTATTTACGTGCATTTAAGATGAAACATATTGCTGTTGCTGATATTGTCAAAATGGTCTCCTTGAGCAAGGTTTTATAAGGGTTCACGTATCGGGCTTCATATTTGTCAATGGCCATTATTTTTAACCTGATTTCGTGCCGAACCCAAGAGAAAACAGCAACCATTAATAAAGTCCCACCCAAAAGAGATAGAACTAAGGTTGACAACAATTTCGAAATAAAATTTTGCCTGCTTTCTTGCTCTATCTTTTCATCAATAGTTTGACCTGCCCTAACTGTGATAGCTCCTATTAACATCCATACCACAAAAAAAATGCGGCCATCCTTCAGGAACTTCAAATTCTAATTTACCAGCTATCCAATTAACGATAGGACCTAAAAGAACCTTTATTGGTTCAAGAATGTCGTTGTACTTAGCTATAAGTAATTCGAAGACTGTGAGAAATTTAAATCGAAAAGAAGTGAGGTTAATTTGAACAGCGAAAGTCCACCCATCAAAATTCCAATAAATCTGGGAACCTTTCTTCAATTCGAATGATGTGAACTCATACTTCTATGCCTGAATTGCCTATAACGCATCGATATACGCCATGCAAAGATCGATGGTAGCCCGAATGCCTTTTACATGGGTGCGCTCCACGCCGTGGGAAGCCGCTACACCGGGGCCGATCAATGCCACCCGGAAATTGTTTCCGGCACGTAAAGCAGCACTTCCGTCGGAGCCATAATAAGGGTATACATCCTGGCGATGAGGAATGTTGTGCTGCTCGGCCAATTCTACCAGTTTTTTCCGGAAAGCATAATCGTAAGGACCGGTAGAGTCTTTGGCACAAATGGAACAGGTGGTTTCCAGGCCGTCCAGTTGTTGGCCGATCACGCCCATATCAACAACCAGCAACTCTTTTATTCCGGGAGCATAACCACAGGTTCCGCCGTGGCCTACCTCTTCGTAGTTCGAGAAAAACAACTCCACAGGCACTTCCCGGCCTTCCGATCGCAGCATACGAGCCAGCTCAAAAAGCACAAAACACCCGGCCTTATTATCCATAAAGCGGGATTTTACAAATCCGGTTCCCAACTCCACATAACGCGGGTCGAAAGCGATCATATCGCCTATGCGAATGCACAAGGCTTCTACCTCTTTTCGCGTATACACTTCCTCATCCAAACGGATGTGCATGTTTTCTTCGGTGCGCGGGTCTTTATCGAGGTTGTGGTTGGCGTGGGCCGAAGGGTTGTTTTTTAACATCGATCCGGTTACTTTGGTGCCGTCCATCCGGATCACGGAACAATACGCCCCTTCGAAACTGTTTAACCCCAACCCGCCCAAACGGGAAAAAGCCAGGGTTCCGTCTTCGTTGATGCCGGATACGATCGCTCCAAGGGTATCGGCATGGGCTGCAATGGCCAGTACGGGATCGGGCCCTAATGCACATTTTACAGCCCCTTTATTGGTATATTCGGGCTGCCAGCCATATTGGCGCAACAATTCGTAAATGTAATGGCAGGCATTTTCGGTATAGCCTACGGGCGAATCGATGGCCACCAATTCGCGCAAAGTGGTGAGGTTTAACATGGTTTGTTTCTTTTGCGGAAGATAAGAAAGATCTGCGGAGCCAACACCCTAAAAAGCAACCCGGAGCGCCATCACAAAATTTCTTCCCGGGTTTGTTCCTTTTGCGGAAGATAAGAAAGATCTACGGAGCCGACGCCCTAAAAAGCAGCCCGGAGCGCCATCACAAAATTTCTTCCCGGAGCACTGATCCCGGATGCAAAAGGCTTGTAATGGTGGTCCAGAATATTTTCTACCGTAGCCTGAAGCGTCAGAAAAGGCGTCAAATTCCAGGATGTTTGCAGGTTGAGTGTATACCAGGAAGGGGTTCCGTCTGCTGTGGTTTCCACCTCGTTGTCTACCCCGCTCGGCGCAAAATCTTCGATGTTTTTACGGCCGTTCCAGAGGCTAAAAAAGCGAATGTTGGCCTTATCGGTGTAAAATGCAACGGCTGCCTGCCCGAACAACGGTGGGATGTGCCCTAAAGGGGCACCCTCTGCAAGGTCATAACCGGTGGTATAAGTGGTGGCAAAGTCATACCGCCAGTGTTTTCCGTAAAACCCTTCTGCTTTAAAAGTAGCTCCGTAAACATGGGCCTCTGCGGCATTGGTATTGGTAACAATGCGGGCCATGCTTCCTTCATACAAAAGGGAGTCTTGTCCGTTCAGCTGGTGTTCCCGGCGTACAATCGCATCCCGGAGGTAGGTATACCAGCCGATCAACGAAAGTTGGATCAGAGGTTGTTTTGTGTGAGGGGCATGGAAACTTTTTGACAGGCTCAGATCGGCATTGTAGGCGTATTCGGGCTTTAGGGCATCGTTGGGCACCGTTACCAGTCCGTCCTTTTCAAAAACTTTTCCAAAGTCGTCGATATTCGGGCTTCGGAAACCGGTGGCCAACATGGTGCTGATCTTCCAGGTAGGCGACGGATCCCAGATCAGGCCCGTACTTCCGGTAACGGCGTGGTTTTCCAGGTCAATGCCATCAAAAGGCAATTGCACAAACCGGGTATCAACAAAGTTGGCCGTAAGGCGGGTAAGCGCATACCGCGCCCCGGCATTCAACCGGAGTTTTGAGCTCCATTCCTTTTTGAAATTGGCATACGAAGCCGCTGTGGAGAGGCTGCTTCCCCCATCCGGATATCGGGTAGCAGCGGCTGTAATTTCTTGGTTAGCAATGTTTTCTTCGAAAGCAGTGCTCACTACATGGTTGTGGGTGATTTCCATCCCGAAGTACAACCGGGAAGTGGAATCCGGGCTTTTGGTAAAATCGGCATTCAGGCTGTACACCTGTACATCTTCCTCGTTGGTGATGCGGCCATCCCTGCCAAAACGCCTTTTGATACGGTCTTCATCAATGCGCTGGAAAGCGCCGATAACACGGGCTACATCGTACCACTTCGTTTTGGTTCTGGTATTTACAGTGAGGGAAGTGAGCAGGCGGTTTTGTGGTCCGTAATACCATTCCGCCCATTTCAATTGGCCATCGGTATAATCGTTGTAACGATCAAAACGGGGAACATCCGAAGAGGTGGAATACTGGGCATTGAACAACACATCGGTTTTGGGTTGGGGTTGGTAAAGTACTTTCTGGAGAAAGTCCAGTTGTTGGAATCCGGTTCTCCGCTGCAAGTGGGGTGTTGTGTTGTGTTGCATTACATCGGCATCTCCGATGCGTTCGGCATAATCCAATACCAGCCCCAGGGAGTCGTAACCGTGTGCACGAACCCGGCCCATGGTCAGATCGCCATGATCAGTGGCGGTAACGGAAGTGAGAAAACCGAGTTTCCGAAAACCAACATTAAAGTCGGCATGGGCCGTTTTTGAGGCACTTGCAGAAGTATACCGGGTCATCACATTGCCCGATATCCGATTGGAATCGTTGGCAGCAAGTTTGGGGTTACGGGTATGAAAATGAATGACCCCTCCAAGTGCATCGCTGCCATAAATGACCGAACCCGGGCCAAAAATGACATCGGTATGGTCCAAAACATTGGCATCAACAGTAATGGCATTTTGCAAATGGCCTCCGCGGTAAATGGCATTGTTCATGCGTACACCATCGATCACCAGCAAAATTTTGTTGGCTTCAAACCCCCGCAATACCGGACTTCCTCCGCCGAGTTGGCTGCGTTGTACACTCACCTGCCCTCCCATCTGCAACATATCTGCAGTGGTAAGCGGGTTGTTCAATGCGATTTCGGAAGTGCCGATGGATTGCATTTGCATGGGATTGTCTTCGGCATGCACCACATTTCTTTCGGTTACAACTTCAAACTCATCGATCAGGTAAACGGATTCAACCAGAGCCATGCGCCCTCCCATTTTTTCTGTTAACCGGATTTTAGGCTGGCAATCAAAATTATAGGAGCGATGCTGGAAACAAAGGGTATCGCTTGTGGCAAAGGCGGTGAGGTCGACTTTCCCCTGTTGATCCGTTACGGTAGAAACAGTTTCATCTTGATTGAAGATCAACACATTCGGAATGGTTGATCCATCGGCTGCATTGACCACTGTGATTTCCTGAGCCCGGAGGATGCCGTGCATCCCGATCAAACCCAAGATCCACCCCAATATTTTTATATTCAACTGCACAAGTCTAATCTTTTAAAACGGTTTCCAGCACTTTGTGTGATTTTATCTCTCCCATTCCTTCCAGATGCCATTGGTAATAATCAAGGAGGCAATTGAGCATCCTCCTTCGCGTTTGGTTGTTCAGGCGAAGATCATAAATTTTATCAAATTTTGTGCCTAAAATACAACTGAAAACAGATGCATCTGCCGATGCCAGCACATGGGGATGGTGCGGCTTTGTGTCTGTAAACCTTCCTTCCTTGAGATCAAAATACCGGCCTTCCGTGTTTTCGTCCTTTCTCGGGTAAAAACCCAGATGCCGGGTAAGCTGCATCAAAAAACACAAATGGAAATTCCGGAGGTCTTGGGTTACTTCAAGCATCTGTATTGTGTTGAAGAGATACAAAAACAGGGCAGGGTTCGGGCTTTCCTCTTTTACAGACCGGTAGAGCACCTCGGCCAAAAACAGCCCTATGCAATTTTTAAGCACATCGGGGGTGTAGGAGGTATTCAGTCCCTGGATCAGGCGCAATTCCCGAAGGGTAACCATCTTATTACCCTCTTTGTGTCGGGCGGTTAGTGCGACCAGTGAAAGCGGTTGCAGCATGCCCATTTTTTGCCCCGCTTTTTTGCTTTTTGCCCCTCTCACCATATAAGATCGGAGACCAAAATCTTCGGTGTAAACCTTTGCAATTACACTGGTATCGCCGTAGTTAATATGGTGGAAAACAATGCCTCGTGTGGTTAGTATCATGGCTTTTCGGAAAGTTTTACAAAAAGGCCGTTATTTTTGAAAGATCCAGTGGGAAGGGTTTTCTTTCGATAGGGTTCCGTTGTTGCTGATCTTCCAGATTTCCAGATGGGAAATCGTTTTGGATGCATCGGTAAGCAGGGTTCCTATGCCCTGCCGGGTGGTTACTTTATCGCCTTTTTTTACATATACTTCTTTCAGGTTCGAGTAAGCCGAAAAATAGCCTCCATGCCTGATCATTACCGTTTTACCCGCACCCGAGATCACGATCACACTGCGTACTTCTCCTTCGAATATGGCCCGAGCATCAGCCCCTTTTGAGGTGAGAATATCAATGCCGTTGTTCTTCACCTTTAGTCCCGGTATGCTGGGGTGTGGGTGTTCTCCAAAGGTACTTGTGATCAACCCTCTTTCTACCGGCCAAGGCAGCTTCCCTTTGTTCTTTTCAAACCGGGAACTTTCCAGCCGGGCTTCGGGAGTGAGGGCATACGTTCCTTTATTCCGGTTTTTGGCGGCTTCCACTTCCTTTTTGATGGCATAAGCGATGGCTTCGTTGAGTTTTGCTTTATCGCGTTCCTGAGATTGCAATTGTTCCCTTAGCTTTTCTTCCTGGTTGTGAAGGAAGTGCAGGGCTTGTTGTTGGTTGGTTTGCATCACTTGCAGGGCATCCTGCTCGGATATTTGCAGCGTCAGTAGGTTTTTACGTTTGGTTTTCCGGTTTTTCATTTGTGCGATCTGGCCTTCCAACAGCTTGCGATAGCGTACAATTTCATGGCTTTGCTGCTTTCTCAGTTCGGCATACGATTGCATGTATTTGAGGCGATAATACGCCTGGTTGAGATCGTCTGCAGCAAAGATCCAGAGGAGTTTATCGTAACTGCTTTGTGTTTTGTAGGCCGCGCGGATCATGGCCGCATATTCTTCTTTGAGTTGGCGGAGGTCTTCTTCCGTACTCACAATAATGGAGGCCGTTTCGGAGATCTTTCGGTTGAGGTGCCTGATCTCATAGCCGATGTTTCTGACCTTTTCTTCCTGTAACCCGATCTTTTTGTTGAGCAATACCAGTTCCGTGTGCGAAAGTTGTTGGTTGCTTCGTGTTTCTTTGATCAGCTTATTGGTGTAATTGATCTTATTTTGAAGTTTTTTCCGCTTGTTTTTAAGGTCGCTACTGGTTTGGGCTACCAGCGCATGAGGCAGCCAGAAACTCAGCATCAATACAATATACGTTCTAGTTAACAACAACTCTGGTATACTTCTCGTTGATCGTAAAGCTGCATCTGACCGGCCGGTTCAGTTTTACTTTTGAATAGCTCATCTCCAAACGGGCTTCTTCCGTCTGATCCGTAATGTTGATCGTGGTTTCATAAGGCATCCACTGGGTTTCCACCTCCTGCAATTTCCCATATTGAATGTCGAGCACTCCCCCTTTTTTCAAATCGTTGATCAGCACTCGTTGAGGGCGGTAAAGCATGGGTTCCAACCAGTAACGCAACACCAGCAACTGATCTTCGGGCACTTTTATGATGGCTTTTTCCAGGCGTTTGTGGTGTACCGACAACTCCATGAGCGAATCGGAATTAAAACGGGGGGTTTCGCTTTCCTTAAATGCAATGGCTTTTCTTACCTTTTTGGGGCTTTTGGAGGTGAGTAAATAGGCTCGGGCCGAGTCTTCGACGGACGATCTGTACTTGCCATGGTAGTCGAAACCAACGGCATTGCCTACCATAAAATCCTGCAGCATACTAAAATTCACTTCGGCCTTCAGCAAATGCCTGACATCGCGGAACGATCCCGACCAGTATGTTTTTTCAAACCGGTTGATGAATTTTAGGGAATCGGGGGTAATTTGTGCCCGGGCCGCTTCTACCCCCATGGCAGGCGACATGGAGATCCAGATCAGACTGTCTTTCCGCATGCGGACGGCGGATTTAAATTTGAAGGATTTTCCTTTGAACGTAATTTTCGAATTCACTTTGGCCGTTAAGCTTCGGAATTGAAAATGGTTTTGTTTCATTTGTCGGATAAGAAACGGAGCGTTTTTACCGGGAACCGTTGCCAGCTCTCTGGTTCCCGTACACGACACAATAAAGGAAACCAGCAACAACCCGGTTGCTACCCGAAACCATCCGAAGTATTGTGATGCCTTACTCATACAACTGTTGGTCTGCGATCTTCCGGTCGATAAACTCCGAAGCATTTCCTGCTGTTTTTGCTTTGTTCCAATAGTGCAGTGCCTCGTTTTTGTTTCCCATACGAAAAAGCACATCGCCATAATGCTCAAGGATCACACCGTTCTTATCGCCGCCATTGTTCATCGCCTTTCTGAGCCAGGTGGCTGCGGTTTCGTATTGAGCTTTCCAGTATAGGATCCAACCATACGTATCCTGAAAAGAGGCGGAATTGGGCTGTAGTTGGTTTGCTCTTTCCGACATGGTTGCTGCCTTATCCAATTGTTTTTTTCGCAACGACAAGTAATAACTGTAGTTGTTTAGAACGTACACATTATCGGGGTCGATCTTCAGGGCATTGTCATAGGCATTATCGCTATTGGTATGCTCGCCTTTTTCGTGATACGCATCGCCTAAAGTAGCATAAAACCGGGCCAGCAAGACCTGGTTATCCACCACCAGCAAAATGCCGTTTTCCAACGATCCAATGGCATCATCGTATTGGTTTTTCTGCAATTGAGCCATGCCATTGAACAAGTACAACAACGGCTGATTGGGAAACAATTCGATGGCTTTGGCACTGGTAATGGCCATATCGTTGTAATCGCTTAATTCCGAATCGAGCAGCAGCACCTGATTCCAGATGATGAAATGGCTGTTGTCGATCTCTGTGGCTCTTTTGTAATTGTCGCGGGCTGCTTCCAGCTGACGGTCGCGGTATTGAAAATGGGCGTAAGTTGAAAAAGCCCTGGGATCGTCGGGGTGGATACGGACAAAAGTTTGGGCCAGTTCGTAGCTGAAAGGCAGCAGCTCTTTATGGGTTTCCGTTGCCTGATAATAGTGCTGCAAGATCTCTGCTTTGGTATGGGCGTCCACCCGCTTACTTTCAAACGCTTTTTTTAGTTCTTCACGGGATCTTTCATCCTCATTTTGGCGTTCGTAATAATCGGAAAGCGATAAATGCACCCTTCCGTGATCGGGCTGTAACTTCAGGATACGATCATAGATCTCCAGGGGTTTTACTTTGTTGCCCTTGGATTTATAGGTTTCAGCCAATGCATGGAGTACCGCTACATCATCCGGGTTTTGTCGGAGGAACGATTCGAGCTCCGAAATGGCCTGATCGGGATGTTCCAGCTCCATGTAAATGCGGTGTTTATCCATGGTCAGCCGAAAATCTTTTCCCATTTTTGCTTCTGCCTGATCGAACACCCGAATGGCTTGGGTCAATTGACGATCGTGCAACAATGCGGTTGCCAGATCGATGTAATTATCCATTTTGTCAGGCTCCATCTTCACAATGGTTTGAAATACGGCAGCGGCATCGGAAAACCGTTTTACATTGCCGTACATACCGGCCAGTTGCCTGTGGTACCAGATGTTTTCACTTTGGGTCTTTACCGCATTTTCCGTTAAAACAATGGCGGCAGTATGTTCGCCGGCATAATCGAGTAGTCCGGCAAGTTCATACATGGCTGCATGGTTGGCTTTATCCAGATCAAGGCATTTTTTGTACAATGAAATGGCGTCTTCAAAATTCCCCAGTATTTTTTGCTTGGAGGCTTCTACATACAGCCATGTAATCTCCATCTGACGCACGCTCCCGCCGTCTTCTTTTACCTCAGAAAGTTGTTTTGGCCCTTTGCAGCCTACAAGGCCGGGCAGGGCCAAACAAATAATACCGATTATTGATCTCAAATTGTTATCCTTCTATTGCCGTATAGTCGCCTACACTCAGATCCTCCGGCTGGTTGCTGTAATGTACATGGTTCCCCAGCATCGAGTTCATCAGGTTTGCGCCTTTCACATGCGTTTCACGCTGTATAATAGTGTCTTTCACTACAGAGTCGGTTACCGTTGAGCCGGAACCTACCGACACATGCGGCCCCACCACAGAGTTTTTAAGTATTACATTCTCACCGATAAAACAAGGTGGAATAATAATGCTGTTCTCTTTCACAACGGAAGGATGTACCAATTCCTTGTGTTTGTCGAACTCCAAAACATTTCTGTTGGAATGAACGGTCGCATTTTTATTGCCGCAATCCAGCCATGTATCCACTTTACCCGGCACAAATTTTGTGCCCTTATTCTTCATGTTCTCAAGTGCATTGGTCAGTTGGTATTCTCCTTTATCCTTGATATCGTTATCGAGCAGGTATTTCAATTCCGAACGCAAGAAAGCACCGTCTTTAAAATAATAGATCCCGATGATGGCCAGATCGGAAACATAGGTTTCCGGTTTTTCTACAAAATCGGTGATTACATTCTCGTGGTTCAGTTTTACTACACCAAAAGCACTCGGGTCGTCGATCTGGCTTACCCATACTATGCCATCCTGCGCTTCGTCGAGTTGGAAATCGGTTTTAAAGAGCGTATCGGCAAAAGCCACGATCAGCTTGCCATCCAGAGCGGGTTCGGCACACATAATGGCATGCGCCGTTCCCAAAGCTTCCTCCTGGTAATAGATGCTTCCTTTGGCTCCGAGGTTTTCGGCTACCTGCACCAATTCTTTTTCTACTTCCTCCCCAAAATCACCAATAATAAAGGCAATTTCTTCTACGGTTTCTTTGCAAACCTCTGCAATGTCTTCCACAAGCCGTTGAACAATGGGTTTTCCGGCTACGGGAACCAACGGTTTTGGAACGGTAAGTGTGTGGGGGCGAAGGCGCGAACCACGCCCTGCCATGGGAACAATGATTTTCATAAACGAATGGGTAATGAATGTTTAATTTTAAATTATTTTGTACCAGTACTTCCAAAACCGCCCATGCCACGAGCGGTATCTTCCAATACTTCTGCTTCTTTCCATTGAATGTGCTCGTGCCGTGCAATGACCATCTGGGCAATGCGTTCGCCGTTCTCAACCACAAAAGGGGTATCTGATAAGTTCACCAGCAAAACCCCTACTTCGCCCCGATAATCCGCATCTATGGTACCGGGTGCATTGAGTACCGTAATGCCTTTTTTACGGGCCAGCCCGCTGCGCGGACGGATCTGGGCTTCCGTACCCGCCGGCAACTCGATGTAAAGGCCTGTTTTTATCAAAGCGCGTTGCAAAGGCGCAAGGGTGAGCGGGGCATCCAGAAAGGCCCGCAGATCCATGCCTGCCGAAGCAACGGTTTCGTAAGCCGGTAGCGGGTGTTCGGACAGGTTTATAATTTTTACTTTCATCATTTTCCTAGGGATGCTAAGTTACTGCTTTTTGAGGTTTTTCTAAAACGTATACCAAGCCACACCAGGCCAGAAGAACCACCGTATGCATGGCCGTTCTTCCCCCATCAAAAACCCGGGTGGCCGGATCGCCGGTTAAAAGCCAGCCCGGCACCACGGCAAGCGCAAGGTATACCACCATTTTTCCTACAGGATAAGGAACCGGATAATATTTTCTTCCCATAAAGTATGAGGCAAGCATCATTACGCCATAAGCGATCAAAGTAGCCCAGGCCGAACCTACATAGCCGTATCGGGGGATCCAGAGGAGGTTGAGAGCAATGGTGATCCCGGCACCCGCGAGCGGAATGTACATGCCCCACCGGGTTTTTCCGGTGAGTTTATACCAAACCGACAAGTTATACCAAATGCCATAACAAATGTATGCCAACAAAAGGATCGGAACCACTTTCAGGCCTGCCCAATAGCTTTCCTGGCGGATGAAACCTTTCACGATGTCGATGTAAAGGGTAACGCCCAGAAAGATAAAGCTGCATACGATCACAAAGTATTTCATGATCCGGGCATACACCTCTCGGGCATCTTTGTTCTTTTCCCGGCTGAAAAAAAAAGGTTCCGCAGCATACCTGAAGGCTTGTATAAACATGCTCATCAGAATGGCTATTTTTGCACAAGCGCCATAAATACCTACATTTTCAATCGCTTTTACAAGGCCCTGTTCTTTCAACAGCAGCCATTTGAGCATGGGTTTATCGAATACTTCATTGATGATGATGGCTATGTTGCCGATCAGAAGCGGAAAGCCATAGAGGAATAGTTTTTTCAGAGTACCCCAACTCCATCTGCCATTTACCCGCATGGCAAGGGGCGCCAGCAACAGGAATTTAATGCCGCTGGCCATAAGGTTGGCGATGAAAACGTAGCCCACCGTAATGTTGGGATCATAACAGGCTTGAATGAGCCAGTTGGTGTGGCCGGCTTTACCACCGGGCACCACGTAACCCAGAAAAAAGAGGTTGAGGCCAATGTTCACCGCAATGTTGGCAATGTTAACAAAGGCAAACCGGAAGGCTTTTTCTTCCCTTCGCAGGCGTGCCATCGGGATGGCAGATAAAGCATCCAGGCCTATGATCACCGCAAACCAGGTTACAAACTCACTGTTGGAGGGGTATTGAAGGAAATGGGCAATGGGTTGTGCAAAAAAGAAAGAGCTGAAAATGAAAATACCAGTGCTCGTAAATAGCGTGAGCATGATGGTACTGTATATCTTTTTTGTTTCAAAGCCTGCTTTGGAAGAATAACGGAAATAGGCGGTTTCCATGCCCCAGGCCACCACCACCACCAGCAAGGCCACATAGGAATACATTTCGGTAATAACCCCATATTCGCCAGCATTAAAACCGTATTGTGCGGAAGTATGCAGCGGAACCAGCAAGTAGTTCAACAGCCGGCCAACAATGCTGGGCAAACCGTAAATGACGGTTTGGCCGGCCAGTTTTTTAAGCGGATTTGCCAATAATTTTGTGTGTCTTATTTATCAGTGATGCATCATTGGAACCGGGTGCAGGGTGCAACGCCCCTTTCCATACAAATGGTACATCAGTTCCCTGTAAATTCGGGTTTTCTTTTTTCCATAAAGGCGGTGGTGCCTTCTTTAAAGTCGGCCGTACCAAAGCAAATGCCAAATTCTTCGATTTCTTTTTCGTAACCATTCACCCCTTCTTCATAGCCCGCATTTACCGCGCGAATTGCGCTGGAAATGGCTGTTGGTGAGTTTTTTATGATTTTGGAGGCCGTTTTTTGAGCCATCCCCATCAACTCCCCGGCAGTGGTGATGTGATTGGCCAATCCCCAATGGTAAGCATCGGCTGCTGAGATCATCCCCGCAGTCATAATCATTTCAAACGCTTTTCCTTTTCCAACCAGCCGGGCCAGGCGCTGGGTTCCGCCGTAACCCGGTATTACACCCAACGAAACTTCCGGAAGGCCCATTTTTGCCTGCTCAGCCACTACCCGGATGTGGCTTGCCATGGCCAGTTCCAATCCTCCTCCCAAGGCAAAGCCATTTACCGCCGCAATGACAGGGGTATGCAATTTCTCGACCAGATCAAATAAAGTGTGCTGGCCATCGGAACTTAGCTTACTGCCTTCTTCCACGGAAAAAGCGGCAAATTCTTTGATATCGGCTCCGGCCACAAAAGCTTTGTCGCCGGCTCCGGTAACGATGATGGCCCGCACTTCCGCATGGGCCTCTCCGGCTTTAAAAGCATGGCTCAATTCGGCAATGGTGGCTGCGTTTAATGCATTGAGCTGCTTGGGGCGATTGATGGTAATGGTTAAAATGCCATCTTTCCTTTCGGTCAAAATGTTTTCGAAAAGCATATCATTCGTTTTTTTGCAAAAGCTAAAAGTAAGGGAAAGTAGTACTCACGTAAAGGAAAAGTGCAATTACTTTCAACAAAAGGGCGTGAAGCAGGGCAAACACATTTAAAATTACGATCTGCAAAAGACGGTTGATAGCCCCTTGAAAGGGAGGGGGGTGAATTATGAGTGATGTAGTGCTTGTTTTTCGGTCGCATCTTTGGGATTGTCGGTGGTCCATAAAATGGAAACGTTGTGTTGGCGCATCTTGGGTAAGCGGATGTTTTTACGGGGATGCAATGTCGTTGAAAAGAAGTTTCGGTACGCATGGATGAAAATGTGTGCTCGTTGGGCAATAGGAAGCCATACGACTCGAAATTTTAAATGCGGTTGCCTTGGGGCGTGAAGGGGTACGCGTGGTGTTGCCCAAAGCGGGAGTGGCGGGTACAATTCTCCGGTGTTGATGGCTGCAAAGTGGTACCGGAACATCCGACACCAAAGGCCGAATGGTTACATTCACGCTGTTGAACCGCAATGAAAATATGCAATTGTTTCAAATGATCCGCAGACATTGGAAAACATGGGCTTTTGTGCTGTATGTTGTTTTGGGTGTTTTTAGCATCAGTCAGCACGAGATCTGGCGCGACGAATGGCAGGCCTGGCTCATCGCCCGCGACAGTGCCTCTTTGGGCGATCTGTTCCGCAACCTGCAATACGAAGGCCATCCTTACCTCTGGCACATTTTGTTGTGGTTGCTGAACAAGATCAGCCACAATGGGGTCATGATGCAAATGCTGCATGTGTTGATTGCCTGTTGTGCAGCGGCATTGGTGCTTTGGAAAAGTCCGTTCGGTAACGGGCAGAAAGCAGGGTTGATCTTTGGTTATTTTTTCATTTTTGAATACCTGGTACCGGCCCGCAGCTATGGGTTGAGCATGTTGCTGACCTTCCTTTTTGCCCATTGGTATTCCCAGGGCCCGAAGTATTATTTTCATTGTGTTGCCGCGTTGTTTTTGTTGGCCCATACGCAGTTTTACGGGTGGGTAATTGCGGCAAGCCTGGGGGTATGGATGTTTTGGCCCTGGCGTAAAGTACTGCCATTCCGAACATTTTTATCCGGCCAGTTGATCGGGTTGGCGGGCCTTGCCCTGGCTTTGTGGCAGATGATCCCTCCCGAGGATACCGGCCACCTGACAGGAAACCGCCTGGGGATCAACCCCGGAGAAATGGTCCGCAGCGTGGCCACTTTATGGAAAGGCTTTGTGCCTATGCCTTCCCCCAACTACGGAGTATGGAACACCAACATAGCCGATCTATGGCCTTTTGCTTCCTATTTCCAAGCCTTTTTGGCGGGAGTTACAGGCTTTTTTGTTTCGCTGCTTTTATGGCGAAAAAAACCGGCATTGTATTTCTTTTGGTCTGTTGCCGCCGTATTTATGGCCTTTAGCTACATCAAATTTTATGGGTTTACAAGGCATCATGGCATGTTTTATATTGCATTTATCGGGGCATTGTGGATGGTTATGGCGCCCCACAATACGGCGCCTTCTTCCGTTCCGGCTCAGTTTTCCAACCAGGCCGGCCGCATCCGCAACTTTTTTCTGGCTTTAATTTCAGGGCTTCAGATCATTGGAGGGGCCATCATGCTTTATCAAGATTGGCGCCTTCCTTTTTCTCCCGCAAAAGAAACCTGTGCTTTTCTTCGATCCAAAAACATGGAAGATTGGGATATTTATGTGGAAAAAGATTACATCGGGGCGCCACTTGCCGGCTATCTGAACCGGCAAGTGTACTACATCCGCATCAAAAAAGAAGGTTCTTTTCTGGTGTGGAACAAGGCCCGGCAGGCAGGTATTCCGGTAGAAAAAGCAGCCGCAATAGCCGTTTCGGATGCGAAAAAAATGAAAAAAAAGATCCTTCTGGCATTGAGTCAACCCCTGGATCATCCGGAGCTGTTAAACGTAAAAGCAATTGCACGGTTTGATTCGGCCATTGAAAAAGGCGAAAGGTATTATTTGTATGAGGCAAGTTTTTAATGAGGTGCTACCCCTTTTTATTGTGCCTTTTATATTGCCGGAGATCGATGGCCTCTGCTGCGGTGTTTCCGGCTCTCTTGCCTTTGTCGCTTATAGCCATACAAAACAGTTGTTGGCATTTTTAATTTTGACAGGATCAATGGTGGCGGCAGCTTATTTTCAAGGACAGAACACGATGCACCCCGGCCAGCCTGTTCAGGTGAAAAATCAGGCGAAACCATGCGAAAAGTAATGATGCCGGCATTCGGAAACGGCCCGTATTTCTACGGAGCGACCAAAAGAGAGTCGCCACCACCGGCTATTTCGGATGGATGCGGATGGCAAAAAAGCCCCCTATGCGCACGGTTAAAACAGATGCATTTTTTGAGTGGTTTTTCATTCAACACCAGCTACCTATGCATTGATCCGTTCTTTCACAAGGAACACATTTGCATATCCGACAAAACCCATCGCCCTCACATGGCGCCCCTGCTTTAAAAGCCAACCCCGGGGTTTAAGCCTCCAACAGGCAGGCTGCTCCGATCAGTAGATCCCTTCTTTCAGAATATCGTGGAGGTGCACAATTCCGACATATTTTCCGTTTTCCGTGACCAACAGTTGGGTGATGTTGAATTTTTCCATCCTATTAAATCCCTCTACGGCCAATTCGGATGCTTCGATGGTTTTTGGCCTGGCATTCATGATGTCTTTGGCTACCAATCCCCTAAAGTCGGGAGTGGCTTGTAGCATGCGCCGCAAGTCGCCATCGGTAATTACTCCGAGTAAAACATCCTTTTTCAATACGGCTGTGGCTCCAAGGCGTTTTCCCGTAATTTCGAGGATGACTTCCTGCACCGATTGCTCCGGAGCCACTTTAGGCGATTGTTTCCGGTCGGTCAGATCGCCGGTTCTTACAAAAAGTTTTTTCCCCAGAGATCCGCCCGGATGAAAACGCGCAAAATCTCCGGAACTGAAGCCCCTGCATTTCATCAAGCAAACGGCAAGAGCATCTCCCATAGCCAGTTGCGCAGTAGTACTGGTGGTAGGAGCTAGGTTGTTGGGGCATGCTTCCCGTTCTACGGTTGTATCGAGTACAAAATCGGCTTGTTTTGCCAGGTGGCTGTTGTTGTTGCCTACCATGGCCACCAGTACGTTGCCAAGGCTTTTTACCAGAGGCACCAATACTTTTACCTCCGGTGTGTTGCCGCTTTTCGAAAGGCACATGACTACATCTTGCTTTTGTATCATTCCCAGATCGCCATGTATGGCATCGGCGGCATGCATAAATACGGCCGGTGTTCCGGTGGAGTTGAGGGTAGCTACAATTTTTTGTGCAATATTGGCACTTTTTCCTATGCCGGCTACCACCAGTCTCCCTTCCGAACGCAAAAGGAGTTGTACCACCTCTGTAAAACCAACATCTAGCTGTTGCACCAGCTGAGCAATGGCCGTTGCCTCCATTTCAAGGGTTTCGGCAGCATATTGCTTTATTTCATCAAAAGAATTCAACGGTTTGGTATGGGTTTTGAAATTAAAAGTATAAAAATGAGTGACAGGCTTTTGAAATAAGTATTATATTTAAATTTAACTTGTAGGCCTTCAGGCTGATTCAGGCAAAAGTAAGAAACTCTAAAGTATTCGTTTATTATGTTGTCAGTTGACATATCATTTTCATTAAGCCAGGCTTTGCACCAGTTTTTTGGCTTTAATGGTTTTAAAGGAGAGCAGGAAGCTGTCATTGAAAGTGTATTAAGAGGCCGGAACGCCTTTGTGATTATGCCTACAGGTGGTGGCAAATCCATGTGTTACCAGCTTCCGGCCCTGATGTGTTCCGGTACTGCCATTGTGGTTTCTCCTCTGATCGCTCTGATGAAAAATCAGGTGGATTCTATCCGGAGTTTTCATTCCGACAATGGAGTTGCACATTTTCTCAACTCCTCCCTTACCAAAACGGAGATCACCAAAGTAAAAAGCGATATTCTTGACGGGGTAACCAAGCTGCTCTATGTGGCCCCCGAATCGCTTACCAAACAGGAAAATCTCGAATTTCTGACCAGGATAAAAGTCTCTTTTGTGGCCATTGATGAAGCACACTGCATTTCGGAGTGGGGCCATGATTTCCGTCCGGAATACCGCCGCTTGCGTCAGATCATCAATGCCATTGATGTGGTTCCCATCATGGCGCTTACGGCTACTGCAACACCTAAAGTGCAGCAAGATATACAGAAAAACCTGGACATGACGGATGCCGATGTGTTCAAAGCTTCTTTCAACCGGCCCAACTTGTATTATGAGGTCCGCCCGAAAAAAAACATCTATAAAGAAATTGTAAAGTTCATTACACCCCGCAAGGGAAAGTCGGGCATTATTTATTGCCTGAGCCGCAAAAAAGTGGAAGAACTGGCCAAAACCCTTCAGGTAAATGGCATCAAAGCCTTGCCTTATCATGCGGGTATGGATGCTTCTACACGAGCAAAACACCAGGATATGTTCCTGATGGAAGATGTGGATGTGATCGTGGCAACCATTGCTTTTGGTATGGGAATTGACAAGCCCGATGTTCGTTTTGTGATCCACTACGATATGCCCAAGAGCCTGGAAAGCTACTACCAGGAAACCGGCCGGGCCGGGCGCGATGGAGGCGAAGGCCATTGCCTGGCTTTTTATAGCTACAAAGACATTGAAAAGTTGGAAAAGTTCCTTCAGGGGAAACCGGTATCCGAACAGGAGATCGGACGGCAATTGCTGAACGAGGTGGTTGCTTATGCGGAAACTTCGCTGAACCGCCGGAAGTTCTTACTGCACTATTTTGGCGAAGAGTTTGACGAAATAAATGGCGAAGGTGCGGATATGGACGACAATACCCGTTATCCGAAAGAAAAGTCGGAGGGGCAAAAGGAGGTGTCTTTGCTGCTGGAAACGATACACCGGTTAAAGGAAATGCACAAGGCAAAACACATTACCGCTTTCCTTATGGGTGAAAAAAACAATGATATTGATACCTACAAGCACCATAAACTACAAGGGTTTGGTGCCGGAAAATACAACGACTACCAAGACCGATTCTGGAATGCGGTGATCCGCCAATCGATCATTGCGGGTTTGCTCAAAAAAGAAATAGAACAATACGGTGTGCTTCAGATCACCGAAAAAGGCCATGCCTACAGACAAAACCCTCATCCGTTTACACTGATCAAGGAAAACGATTTCAGCGACATCGATGCCAACGAAACCTATATCAACGGCAGAGGCGGTGAGCATGGTGTGGCGGATACCGTTTTGTTCAATGCGTTGAAAAATTTACGGAAAGAAATATCCAAAAAGAAAGGCCTGCCCCCTTTTGTTATTTTCCAGGATCCTTCTCTGGAAGACATGGCATTGCGCTATCCCATTGTAAAAGAAGAGTTGCTCAATATAGTGGGAGTTGGTCCGGGAAAAGTGGCCAAGTTTGGAAAACCGTTCATTGAGTTGATCAGCAAATATGTCACCGAAAATGACATTGAACGTCCGCTCGATATGGTGGTCAGATCGGTGGTCAACAAGTCGGGTTTCAAAGTTCATGTTATTACCAATATCGATCGGAAACTTCCTTTGGAAGACATTGCCTCCGCAAAAGGCGTTGAGATGAAAAGGTTGATTGCTGAAATAGAAGCCATCGTTTCTTCTGGGACCAAAGTAAATATCGACTACCACATTAACGAGATCCTCGATGAGGATCAGCAGGAAGAAATTCTGGAATATTTCACGGAAGCGGAATCCGATGATCTGGAAACGGCCCTTGAGGAGTTTGACCACGACTATGATGATGATGAAATGCGCCTGATGCGGATCAAGTTCATTTCCGAGGTGGGAAATTAACGTTGGCTACCATTTACTGAGTGCCTGGCCAAAAGGCATCAACTCCTTATGCAGTAGGGTAACACCCCCCCTCACCCGAACCAGCCGGAGCCCAACCGGTTGATCGGTCTTTTACAAGCCGACTTGTTTAAACAAAAAAGGACGGGATAAATTGCGCAGGGCCGATATCATCGCACCTAATTCGGTACATGAATAGCCCCGAACTATACTTGGCTTTGAGCAGGCTTTGATATGGAGCAGGAATATTATGACGCTTCTTTGTATCTGTAAGCAAGAATTTTACGGATAGTCATGCCGGGACAACAAGAACCATGCGAGGATTTCGTTTGCCCTCTTTTAAGGTTCGGGAGATCCTATTGGCCAGTATCGGGAAGATGGGATGCCCGGGGCTGAAAATACCAGTCTAAAAGTTGCTGGGCTTCTTCTGCTTTCTGTGTGCCTATGAGCATGCTCTTTCCGTTTTTCAAGGTAAGCTGTATGCCGATCTTGCCTTTCATATGGTAAGCCCATCCTTTTCTCCATGAATAACGTATGCCCCAGCCACCATATTCCAGAATAGGGCAGTATTTTCGGATTTCAGCAACATGAATTTCTTCCCATCTGAAAGCCCGGGCTTGCATATGAATCGGGAAAAATCGCACTTTAATGCCTTCGGAGTCAATATGGGTTTCCAACTTAAAGAGGTAAATGCAAACAAGGGAAATCGCAAAGAAGGGAATCACTGCCCAAAAAACCACATTCGACGGTAAGGCCGAGCCCTGAAACATTATTTTGATAAATAAAAGCTGGGCTGCTAACCCCAATCCTATAAAAAGAAATTTCAACCCTTTGTTATAGGATTGTTTCTCTTTGAATCGGATAGTGGAGTACAGTGTGTGATACATGATTATCGTTGAAAAAGCGGTTAATAAAATTAGCCGTTATTGGTTTTGATTACATTAACCTAAATGCTTTTAGCTATTGATACGGATAAAATAAATGAAAGTTTCAAAACGCCAATTAAATTAGTTTTAATTGGCTGAAAAAAGGATTCCCTCCGACAAATGGAACTTTCATTTGCAATTCAAATGATAATTCGGGGCTTTTTGTTGTATGCGATGGATCAGGAAACCAACTACCTATATGCTCACGGTTTGTTCACCCGAAAAACCGACCGCAACGGAAATACTCAACACTGGGAACATGAAAACAAAACAGCATAGCCCAAATGCATCGCACGGTGGTACAACAAAAGAAAACACTACTCCGAAAATTTTTCCTACCAAAAAGGAAAACCCCTCGTTACCGATGCTGAAGGCACCACCACCACTCACTATTATAAAAACAACGAGATCGCCCAAGTAACCGACCCGCTAGGCCACAGCGAATACTGGGAATACAACATCGATGGCTGGGTGATGCGCTATACCGATAAGGCCGGCGGACATACCTACTACGGCTACGATGATTATGGCAACCAGACTTCCATACGCCGGCCCAACGGCGGCAACATCGGGTTTATTTATGAGAACAACCGGCCGGTACTGGCCAAAAATGCCGTGTGGATCTGGAAATACGACGATGCCGGTTTTTTAACCGTACGCATCGGCCCCGATAAGGACATTACCCGCTTTGAATATACTGAGGACCTGCTTACCAAAGTAACCGATGCCAACGGCCTGGAAACCAACTTTGCCTACAATGCCGAAAACATCCTGGAAAAAGTCACTCTGCCCAACGGAGAAACCACCCGGTGGGATTACAACGACCAGGGCCAGTTGCTCAACGCCGTAAGCAGCCAGGAAACTGCCGTGCTGTACCAGTACGATGCCCTGGGCAGGCCCACCCGGATCAAGACGTTGGACAACAACAT
>CALLUQ010000021.1 GCA_938010565.1 uncultured Flavobacteriales bacterium | reverse complement strand
TACCCGTTTGGGCGTAGCGGTCTGCACTCTTAAAACTCCCTCTCCAAAGGTCATGTTAAACCACACGACCTTCTTTTGTTAACGCCAGGCGAATCAAATCGGATGGACAATCTGCCGGGGAATTGATTTTGGGATCAGATCTTCCACAGACTCCCGGATTACTTCCTCCAAAACAGTCCGTAGCTTCTTTTTTGCAAAAAAACGGTGTGTCAATAGCCCAACCCGGCGAACCGGAACAGGGCTTTTGAACGCTCTAAGAATCTCTCCTTCTTTTAATACAAGCGCCTGACATGCCAGCAGCGGTAAAATGGTAAACCCTTTTCGGGAACGCGTAATTCGAATAAGGCTTTCCATAGAACCGGATTCAAACGTATAATTGACATCGGATACTGCCTTCTTTTTCGAGAACTCACAAATACGATACACTTGCGTCTTCAAACAATGACCGTCTTCCAGGATACAAATTTTGGAATAATCCAGATCTACAGGATCCACTTTGCCTTTATCAGAGGATCCGGAGCAATCATAAATCAGGAAAGGCTCTTCATAAACAGGCACTTCGATCAGTTCCTTATGATGCAAAGGCAGGGCGAGTATGCCAATATCTAAATTTCTGGTAATTAACTCCTTTTGGATCTGAGTAGTGGTCAACTCCTTTATCCGAATGTTTATCTTTGGAAACCTGATCGCATATTCAGTAATGATCATCGGCAATAAATAAGGAGCGATCGTAGGGATTATGCCAATGGAAAGATCGCCTGTCATCCCTCCCTTTTCCTCCTGAATGGAATATTTTAACAATTCTATCTCGTTGACAACAATTCTCAAGCGATCAATAATTCGCTCTCCTTCTTTGGTTATTGAAACGGGTTTCGTTTTCCTGTTAAAGATCTTGATCCCTATCTCAGCCTCAAATTTATGGATCATTGTACTGAGCGTAGATTGTGTCACAAAACACTTTTCAGCGGCAGATTGAAAATTTTCCGAATCTGCCACAGCCAAAACGTATTGAAATTGTTGAATGTTCATGCATCAAAAATACAGATTATTGACAGCATCAATAGTTACATCTATAAATTGATTTTTATTAATAATGAAATCAAGCCACCTTTACATTAACAAAAAAGAAAAGGATGAAAAATCAAATCGGACTAGAGCAAGGTGGTAGCGCTCAATTAAAAGATGAACTCAATGATCTATTAACCAACGATCAATTATTCTACATGAATGCACGTAGTTTTCATTGGAATATTAAAGGGCGTGCGTTTTTCGAACTTCACTCAAAATTTGAAAAGCTATATAACGATTTACTCATTAAAGTAGACGAGCTGGCCGAAAGAATTCTAACGTTAGGGAAAGTACCTTACCACACCTCCTCCTCCTACCTGGCACAATCAAACATTAAAGAAGCAACAAATATTAACGGATACCATGGGAACTGTCAATTCGGTACTCAACAGCCTTGAAATAATTCTAAAAAAGCAACGGCCAATTTTAAAAAATAGTGCTGACATAGGTGATGAAGGAACGGCCTCTCTTATGAGTGATTATATCAAAGAACAGGAAAAATTAGTTTGGATGTATAATGCCTATTTGGCAAAATAAATAATATTATGTTACAAAAAAGCATACGTATAAAAATATCAATATTCATAATCCTTGGGCTGTTATATAACGTAAGTGTTTTAGCACAAGGACCTAAAGCAGAACAAAAAATGGAAAAAGAAAGTCAGGGATGTCCGTTTGGATTCGACAAGAAAAAAAAGCCCGAAAACACAGCGGAGGCCACAACAAAAAGCATCGCCAACAATACGGTGCAAAGTAACAAAGACTGGTGGCCCAATATGTTAGATCTAAGCATTCTTCATCAAAATTCAGCATTATCCAATCCAATGGGAGAAGGTTTTGACTATGAAAAAGAATTTAAACGGTTGGATTATTTTGCACTCAAAAAAGATCTGGAAGCATTAATGACCGGTTCTCAGGAATGGTGGCCGGCAGATTTCGGGCATTACGGAGGGTTATTCATCAGAATGGCCTGGCACAGTGCCGGAACCTATCGAAGTGGCGACGGAAGAGGAGGATCAAGAGCAGGACAACAGCGTTTCGCTCCGTTGAACAGTTGGCCGGATAATGCCAACCTGGATAAAGCAAGAAGACTTCTTTGGCCGATCAAGCAAAAATACGGCAAAAAGATCTCCTGGGCCGACCTAATGATCCTCACCGGAAATGTGGCACTTGAATCGATGGGGTTCGAAACCATTGGTTTTGCCGGAGGAAGAGAAGACGTGTGGGAACCGGAAGCCAATGTATACTGGGGATCCGAAGACCAGTGGCTGGGAAACAAAAGATTTGACCGGGAAGACAACTTAGAAGAGCCTTTGGCGGCTGTTCAAATGGGACTTATCTATGTAAATCCCGAAGGACCGAATGGAAACCCCGATCCCAAATCAGCCGCTATTCACATTCGGGAAACTTTTGGCAGAATGGGGATGAACGATGAAGAAACCGTGGCATTAATTGCAGGAGGACACACACTGGGGAAAACGCACGGTGCTGCCAGCGGAGATCATTTGAGCGCTGATCCTGAAGGGACAAACATTGAACAACAAGGGCTGGGGTGGTCGAGCAATTATAAATCCGGAAAAGCCGGTGACGCTATTACATCCGGCCTGGAGGTGATCTGGACAGAAACGCCCGCCCAATGGAGCCACGGATTCTTTAAAAGCCTTTTCGAAAACGAATGGGAATTAACCAAAAGTCCGGGAGGGGCTCATCAATTTGTAGCCATCAACCCGGAAAAAATGTATCCGGATGCTTTTGATCCAAACAAAAAGCATAAACCGACGATGCTGGTAACCGATCTTTCACTTAAGGAAGACCCTGCTTACCATGAAATATCAAAAAGGTTCTATGAACATCCGGAAGAGTTCGAGGCCGCTTTTGCCAAAGCATGGTTTAAACTTACTCATAGAGATATGGGACCAAAGAACAGCTATCTGGGTCCGGAAATTCCGAAAGAGACATTCATTTGGCAGGATCCTGTTCCGGCGGTTGACCATGATCTGGTCAATGAAAATGATATCAAAAGCCTGAAAGAAACCCTCCAACAGTCTGGTTTAACCATTCGGGAAATGATCTCCGTGGCATGGGCTTCTGCTTCTGCTTATAGAGGATCAGATCGGAGAGGCGGAGCAAACGGAGCCAGAATTCGCCTTGAGCCACAGGTAAACTGGGAGTGCAACCATCCGGCTCAATTAAAAAAGGTGTTGGCTGTTTATGAGAAGATCAAAGCCGACTTTGATCAGGACAACAAAAAAATATCCATTGCCGATCTAATTGTTCTTGGAGGCAATACAGGGGTTGAGTTAGCAGCTAAAAAAGGAGGACATGATGTCGCCATCGACTTCATTCCTGGGAGAACGGATGCATCACAGGAACAAACGGATATTGAAAGTTTTTCGTTCCTGGAACCAATGGCCGACGGCTTCAGAAACTATAAGAAGACAAACTATACGTTAACGAGTGAACAATTGTTGGTCGACAAAGCCCAACTCCTAACATTGACTGCTCCTGAGATGACCGTACTGATAGGAGGGCTCAGAGTGCTAAATACCAATTTTGACGGATCGGCACATGGCGTTCTTACCGAAACACCGGGTGTACTGAACAATGATTTTTTTCGCAACCTTTTGAGCATGGATTATGCGTGGAAACCAAGGGGCGAAAGCAACGAGTATTTCTTTGGTTACCAAAGAGGAACTACGCAAATAAAATGGACCGCAACCCGAGCAGATTTGATCTTTGGTTCCAATTCGGAATTGAGGGCATTGGCTGAAGTATATGCCAGTGATGATGCGAAAGAAAAATTTGTTTCGGATTTTTTAGCTGCCTGGACCAAAGTGATGCAAGCGGATAGATTTGACCTCAAATAAACCCTTTATATACATACGGATCCGAACGAAAGAGCAAAAGAAAATATGACCCTTGAGTAGCTACTCAAAGGTCATATTTTCTTTTGCTTGGCAGCAAATTCCGGTTTTCTTTGGTAGTGCTTCCGGAAAGCATGGGCAAAAATAGTGAGCAAGATCAATGCCGCACCGAAATAAAAACCCGGTGTCATTCTTTCGTTTTCCCGAAAGATCAAAACCGCGAGAATAATACCATAAACCCGCTCCATATTGAAGGCCAGCGATACGGTAAAAGGACTGAGCCTTTTCATCACATTCACACTGACCACAAAAGCAAAGCTGGTACAAACGAAAGCAAGAATGCACAGCCACCCCAGATTGCTTGCCGAAACCTGAAAAAAAGCGGCATCGAAACTTTGTGTAAAGAGCAACAAAACAGACGTGCCTGCTACTCCGCCTGCCATTTCATACAAGGTAATGATAACCGGAGGGTGTTGTTGCTTTGCAAATACTCCGTTAATGGTGCCCAAAAGAGCAGCCAGAAAAGCAGATATCAACCCCATAATTAAACCGGGCCACGAACCTTCAACCGTGTTGAGTATGATGAGCAAACCTACAATTACCAAACCCCCGAAAAAAAGTTCCGTCAGGCTGATGCGCCTTCGGAAAAATAAGGGTTCAAGCATGGCGACAAACAAGGTAGTGGATGATAGCGCAGCAAGACAAATGCTTACATTGGATCGTTTGATGGCCTCAAAGAAAAAAATCCAATGTGCTGCAGTGATGCATCCGGCGCCCATAAAGAGCAGTAAGGTGTTTGGGGAAGTTTTCAAACGTGTTTTCGAAATCACCATAAAAACCAATATCCCTCCAAAGGCCAACAGCATTCGATACCAAACCATGTGGATGGACGGAATGGTGATCAACTCGCCGAGAATAGCCGTAAAACCAAGGATGAACACGGTGATGTGCAGCATCAGGTAATCACGGAATAAACCACTTTTACGCATGGGCAATACAAAAAGAAAACCTAAATGTATGGAATAAAGCACCAACCTTACGATGACTAAAACCGAAAACAGGAAAACGAATGGCTGTATGAGGAAGCCGTTTTTAACAAAAAAATGAACCAAACATGGTGATGGGCCATGAAAGAGAAGTTGTATTGGGAGTGACCGGTTACTCCCGAGCAAATAACGGCATTTCGAAGCCGAACCCGGGTTACCAAGTAAAAGCAGGAAACAAGGCCTGTATTGATCGCGTTCTACGTATCTTTGATCGCATAAAAATTCGAAAGACCATGCCTCCAAAACAAGTTTTTGCACGCGAAACCGAAGCTACAAGTACTAAGATGGTTCTTCCCAACGACACCAATACCTTGGGAAATCTGTTTGGCGGCCAACTCCTGGCCTGGATGGATGAAATTGCCAGTATCTCTGCACACCGGCATTGCAGAAGAGTGGTGGTGACTGCAGCGGTAAATCATGTGTCCTTTTCCTCTGCGGTGAAACTGGGCGATATCGTTTCGTTAAAAGCCAAGGTTTCCCGGTCTTTTACCTCTTCAATGGAAACTTTTGTGGATGTATTCGTAGAAGACTACCAAAATGGCAAGATGACAAAAGTGAACGAAGCAATTTACACTTTTGTGGCTGTTGATCAGCTTGGAAACGCCATTGCCGTGCCAGAGTTACTCCCGGAAACCGAAGAGGAAAAAGTGCGTCATCTGGGGGCTTTAAGAAGGCGTCAGTTAAGCCTGATCCTTTCGGGAAAAATGGACCCGGACCAGGCTACCGAGTTGAAAGCCTTGTTTACTTGACCGATCATTCACCGGTCGTTTACCCGTTTTGCTATTTCTTCGTAATTGTGATCCATGCAATTGAAATGTTTTTTGGGACACGCTTTATACCCGATTTTCGAACAGGGCCGGCAGGCCAGTCCTTTGCGTTCAAAAATGTATGAAGGGCCTTCTCCTTTTCGGAGATAGGGCGTCATCCCAAACTCCGGAACCGTATTGCCCCAAATAGAGATGATCTCCTTTCCAAAGGCCGAGGCAATGTGCATAAGCCCTGTATCGGGAGTAATGATCTTATCGCAATGTTTTACCAGTGCTGCGGATCCGTTGAGCGAAAACCGGCCAACGGCATTGAATACATGGTTTCCGGTTTGTGATGCGATTGCATCTCCTTTTGCCCGATCGGCAGGTCCGCCGAGCAGTACAACGGGTTTACGGATGCTATCGCACAAAACGATCCACTTCCGAATGGGTGGGGTTTTGGTCGGATGTGCCGCTCCTACGGCCAATGCAACATAACCTTTTTGATGGCTCAGGGGCAGTTCATGGAGTACATCTTCGTCCTTCTCCCCAAGAAAATAGTCGAGGCCTTGTTGATCGTTGCGGACCCCCAAGTGTTTTACGGCCTGAAAATAACGGTCTACAAGATGCACTCGGGGCATGCGGTCCACCTTCAGGTTAACCAGCATCCACTTTTTCATATTGAGCTTATCAAAAGTGACAGACCGGGTTTTCAGTGCCCGCCGGACGGCCATGCTTCGCATATTTTTGTGCAGATCGATAAGATAATCGAAACCAATGGCCTGCAAGTGGGTCATTTTTTTGCGGAGATCTTTATCAAAGGAATGAACCCGATCGATGTATGGATTGTTGGCCACCACAGGAAGGAAAGGCTTTTTCACCAAAAAATGCACCTCCGACGGACCGGCAAGCTGTAGTTTTAAGCAGCGTATGATCGGGGTGGTGAGCACAATATCGCCTATTGAACTGCTGCGTATGATCAATATTTTGGTAATCCCTGCCAAGCCCTCAAAGGTAACTTACTCCGTCTGAATTCCGAAGTAAGGCCCAAAACAAATGCTTATTTTAGCCCCATGGTTTTAACCGATACCCACGCACACCTTTACTCCTCTAAATTTGATATCGACCGGCCGGATATGATGGAACGTGCCTTTCGATCGGGAGTAGAACGTATTTTTTTGCCCAACATCGACTCGGGCAACATAGCAGCCATGCTGGATCTATGCCAGGCTTATCCCGGAAAATGTTTTCCTATGATGGGCCTTCACCCTTGTTCTGTCCGGAATAATGTTGAAGATGAACTGGCCATTGCAGAAGACTGGCTATTTCGTAAAGAAACACCGGTTCCTTTTGTAGCAGTAGGTGAAATCGGGATAGATCTGTATTGGGACAAAAGCACCCTTGACCTTCAGAGACAAGCTTTTGAACGGCAGATCAACTGGGCCAAAAAACTGAACTTGCCTGTCGTCATTCATGCCCGCGATGCTTTTGATGAAATATTTGAAGTGACAGACCGTTTGCACGATGACAATTTACGAGGCATTTTTCATTGCTTCACCGGCACCGCCGAACACGCCCGGAAAATCATGAGCTACCGTAGTTTTCTGATGGGCATCGGAGGTGTGGTAACTTTCAAAAAAGCCGGCCTGGATCTGGTAGTGGCGGATATCCCGATGGAATACCTGGTATTGGAAACCGATGCGCCCTACCTTGCCCCAAGCCCGCATCGCGGCAAGCGAAACGAATCCGGCTACCTTACGCATGTAGCCCATAAATTAGCAAAAATTAAAGGGCTATCGCCCGAAGAAGTGGCCACCCTTACTACTGAAAATTCAAAAAGAATGTTCGGGGTTTAGCTGCTTTCAATGGCCAACATGGACGAATGGAGCCAAACGAGGCCATTTCAGAGCGGCATGACAGGTTTTAAATTGCAGCTGGTTTTTGAGACAAACCGGCAGGATGTTTTTCTACCGTAAAAAGTACGCTTTTAGAGAGGAAAAATCTACCTTCGAAACGCCATGAAACATCGAAAGTCTTCCGTACTGATCATTTATACCGGTGGTACCATTGGAATGGTGAATGATCCGGTTACCAATACGTACCGTCCGTTTGATTTTGGGCACTTCTATCAAAAGGTTCCGGAGATCAGGCAGATGAATATTGCGATCGAAACCATTTCTTTCGAAAACCCCATTGATTCGTCGGACATGCGGCCTGAGATATGGTTGCGTCTGGCGCAGATCATCCAAACACATTACAATGATTTTGATGGTTTTGTGATATTGCACGGAACGGATACTATGGCTTATTCCGCTTCTGCTTTGAGTTTTTTGTTGGAAAACCTCGGTAAGCCTGTCGTTCTTACGGGTTCGCAATTGCCCATTGGAGAGGTTCGTACAGATGGAAAAGAAAACCTTATTACCTCGTTAGAAATCGCTTCGACCGGCCGGAAAGGTCATTTTTTGTTGCCGGAAGTGACCATTTATTTTGAATATAAATTATACCGAGGCAACCGTACGACCAAGGTGAGTGCCATGGATTTCGATGCTTTTATATCGCCGAATTACCCCGTTCTTGCAGATGCCGGTGTCGAGATCAAATTCAACGAAAGGGCCATACGAAAGGCCGGAACCGACAAATTGATGGTTCACGAAAAGTTGAACCCAAACGTTTCCATTCTGAAATTGTTCCCTGGCATTCCACATCAGGTGGTGGAGTCCATTGTAAATGTACCCGGTTTAAAAGCAGTTGTTCTGGAATCTTTTGGGGCTGGGAACGTTCCTTCCGACCCACAGTTTCTCAACATCCTCCGCAGGGCTGTTCAACGCGGGCTTATCATCGTAAATATAACCCAGTGCGGGCGAGGCAGCGTAAAGCAAGGGCGGTATGCCTCCAGCTCCGAACTCAATGGCATAGGCGTGATTTCCGGTTATGATATGACTACCGAAGCTGCGGTGACCAAACTGATGCTATTACTGGGTTTTTACACCGATTGCAACACCATCATCCGGAAGTTTCAAATGCCATTTTGCGGTGAACTCTCACCACCCGCCCGGCAGTAAATCATTGCCCGAAAAACAATCGCTGCCGATTTTGCCCCTTCTTTCACTTTTTGTACCTTTGGCAGCTTTGGTTTCCAAAAGTAGGGTTACCAAAAACAGGAAAAGGAGAGATGCCGGAGTGGTTGAACGGGCTCGCCTGGAAAGCTAGTGTGCCCGAAAGGGTACCGGGGGTTCGAATCCCTCTCTCTCCGCAGAAGGTTTTTTGAGTGTGAGTAGTGAGCAATAGCAAGCTACTCACACAAAAAGCAGTTCTTCTCCAGAACGCTCGTTCACGTTTACGTTGAAACTCAAAAGCGTTTTTCTCAGCATTCATCCTCCGGTTTCATTTAAAAAGGCCGGCAAAAAGAAACAAGAGTATTTCATTCGGAAGAATGAACGTTTTAACGGTGTCGTATCTTTCTTCCTGATAAAGCCTCCTGACTTTGATCGGTTAGAGGGGGAGCCGTCCGGTTTTTAGTACTCTTGGACGACTGTGAGGAAGGGCCGCTGGTAGTCGAGGTAATCGCCCTCTGGGTCTTCGGTTTGGAGGTTAGGCTGAAGTTTTCCTTTGTGAATATCACCATGATTTTTTTCGTAAAGCATTGATAGCCAGCGCTAGGATGATATTTTGGAAGATGCAAGCAGTATTCGGGCAATACTCTGGATTATTTCGAGATCGATTCGATATGTTCGTATATTTATTTTTCTATCGAATTCTAACTACTAATGGTTCGGTCGGAAGGTTGGTAAGATTGTTGGGGTGCCGGATGATGCGCTATACCGATTAAAAATGGAGCCCGTAAGTCGTTTTTGGCATTGCCTGAAAAAACGAAAAATATTCAAAGTGCATGAGCTGGCGATATAGCGCTAGTATAGCCTTTTTATTCATTCAGTCGGGATTCAATATCCATTCTTTGGTGTAAACTTCTAATAATTTGAATTTCTTCATTCTTTCGATTGATTTTGAAGAAAATTAAATGAGATTTTATTCGAGAGCGAAAATATCCTTTTCTAATTTGGCTGTAATCTTTTCCAAATCCCGGATTTTCTGTTAGATACTCAATTTCGTTCATTATTAGATTAAAGTATCTGTCAGCTTGTTTTAACGACCAATTTTCATATGTATAAAGCCAAATATTCTCAATGTCCCGATTTGCTTCCTGACTGATTTTATATTTCATTATTCAGTTAGGTGCTTTTGATGAAGATTCATTAAAACTTCTTTTCGGTCAAAGTTGTCTACAAAACCAGATTTTTCACCTTTTTTCAATTCTTTTATTAGTTCCGTTCTTTTAGATTCCTCGTGTTCGAACATTCGCAAAGCTGCTCTGACAACTTCACTTGCGGAAGAGTATTTTCCCGTTTTGATTTGACGACTGATAAAATTGTCAAAATAATCGCCTAATAATATAGATGTGTTTTTGGCCATAATTCTAAAAATTATTATCTCAAATATACCAATTATTGGTATCAAATCAAAATTATACTTTTGGATTTTCTTTGGATCGGTTCTAACTAACGTCCCGGCTATGCGGAGTGCGGGATTTCAACGAAGGCAAGTTTTACTCTTAACCCGATTACGAGTGTAAAAATAATGAAAAATTACCTTTGTTTGGTGTGGCATTGTTAAGTCAATTTAGGCGCTTCATAATCAAATGTGCCAAAACCACCACGAAGAACATCGTTGAAAGCATCAAAATTTCCGCCAACTGTCCAATCCAAATCTTTGGTGAGGTTTGATTCGATTTCATTGTAGAAGCCTATGAGATCTACAAACTTTTGCCCGTCAATTGTAAATGATTTAGGCATTACTTTGTTTTTAATTTATTGAACTCAATCTTCGGTAGCTAAAGCCCGGATTTCAAAGACCAGGAGGTTTATCGATTAAAAATGGAGCCCGTAAGTCGTTTTTGGCATTGCCTGAAAAAACGAAAAATATTGAAAGAGCATGAGCTGGCGATATAGCGCTAGTGGCTGGGTTCAACAGCAGCTAAAACCCACTAAAGTGAGGCTTTAGTGGGCTTGTAGCTTTATTGTTGTAACACGTTTTTTATTATCCATAAATCAGCGCTAACACAAAAGGTATGGTAATTACTACTGATATTATCGCAGGTTTTATCCAACTCCTTCTTCGATATTTAATTTCCTTACCAAGGTGCTTGTTCCAAAAGAATTCTGTTAAAATTACTGCACCTCCAAAGTTCAATGCAATAGCCAAGTTAGTTCGAATATTGAGCGCATTGATAATTAAAATTGAAGCTATTGTGTATAATATTCCAAAGATCAATACTTGAGTTTTTGCTTTACTATTACCAACTTCTTTGAAGTTATGCATCATAAGGACTACACCAAAAATTGTTGAGAATATAGCAGCAAACATGGTAATCACTTGCT
>CALLUQ010000020.1 GCA_938010565.1 uncultured Flavobacteriales bacterium | reverse complement strand
CTGTTAATAACTTCGATATTCCGATCCAATTCGGTCAGCAGTTAGCTCCGGGTATTTATTTTGTGAATGTGCATGCCGGTGAAATGCAGATGAATCAGAAATTGATCATCCGTTAACTGGAAAAATCACTTTAAAAAACCCCTGCTCCAATGCCGTTGGAGCAGGGGTTTTTTGGTGGTGTACCCGGCATGGGCAATAACTTTAGGGTGTAAGTCCCGAACGTCAGGAGTTCTTTTTTTCGAGCCCGACTGATCCGGTCGCACAGAAAGCTGTCTGGCTGCCATTAGGCGGAGCTTCCCGCCTGAGAATAGTCTGGAAGGCGAAGGGAAGGAGGGAGTGCCGAGCGACAAGATCGCGCCGATCGAAGAGTTAAGAACGATGAAAACGAGTACCGATGTTACCTCGACTACATGGAACCTACTCGATTTTTTCGTTCCTGTGTGTTCTGCCCCAAACTGCCACTGCTTCATGAACGCACCACACAAAGGCCGGAACAAACATTAATCCCCTTATAACTAGCAAATTTCCAGGAATTTACATGCGCAGGCTCCAATGTAATACCCGAATAAAACTGCTACGATCCAAAAATACCTCGGTATCCCTCTCTCATAATAGCACCGGTTCAATCCGACTCATGGTACAGGGATCTCATCCGGTGGCTAGGATGATAGGCCGGACATTGGTATTTTTGCAGGCGAAAATGAAAAAAGTCCTCTTCATAGCCACACACCGGCTCAACCGTTCACCGGCACAACGGTTTCGTTTTGAACAGTACTTGTCTTACCTCGAAGCCAATGGGTTTCAGTGGGAATTATCCTTCATCGTAAATAAAGACGATGACAAGCATTTTTATGCCTCGGGAAATTATAGGAAAAAGGCAGCCATTTATAGGAAGTCTCGCCGCATACGAAAACAGGACATCAAAAGGGTAAACGAATTTGATCTGGTTTTTCTGTTCCGTGAAGCCATGATGACCGGAACGACAAAATTTGAGAAAGGCCTGAGGAAACATGCACGCGCTAAAATGATTTACGATTTTGACGATGCGATTTGGCTACCAACCGTTTCCGAAGGAAATAAAAGCTTGAACTTTCTTAAAAACCCGGGTAAAACATCACAACTTATTTCCTTGTGTGATCTGGTTTTTGCCGGAAACCAATACCTTGCTGATTATGCTTCCGGGTTTTGCAATCGGGTAGAAGTGATCCCCACTACCATTGATACCTCGTGGCATGTTCCGACCCCTAAAAAAAACAAACCGGATAAAGTTTGCATCGGCTGGACCGGCAGCCCGACTACCTTGATGTATTTTGAAAATGCTGTTCCGGTACTGAAACGCATCAAAGAAAAATACGGCGATAAAGTTAGGTTCAAAGTGATCGGAGATGAAAGCTACTACAATGAAGCCCTCAATATTCGTGGCATTCGTTGGACCGCTTCGGATGAGATCACCCAACTGAACGACATCGACATTGGCATCATGCCTTTGCCTACAGATGAATGGGCCAAAGGAAAATGCGGATTGAAAGGATTGCAATACATGGCCATGGAAACTGCGGCTTTGATGTCGCCGGTAGGCGTAAACACCGAAATTGTTACCGAAGGCGTAGATGGTATGTTGGCCGGTACCGATGCCGAATGGGAAAAAAAATTGAGCCTTCTGATCGAAAACGATGAACTCCGGCTAAGGCTGGGCAAAGCAGGCCGGCAAACCGTGATTGATCGGTACAGCGTTTTGGCTTATCGCGATAAGTATCTCTCTATTTTCAGAGAATTAACAGAAGAATAGATACTTTTGGAGTAGCATCACCCGTCAATTAACCCGAATGTAAGCATGAAAAAGACTGCACTGAACCAAAAGCACATGGAGTTGGGCGCAAAAATGGTTCCCTTTGCCGGATATGAAATGCCTGTTCAATATACAGGTGTGAACGATGAACACACCACAGTAAGAAATGCTGTCGGAGTATTTGATGTATCACACATGGGGGAGTTTTTCCTTCGGGGCGAAGGAGCACTGGATCTGATCCAAAAGGTTACTTCGAACGATGCATCCAGGCTCAGCGATGGCTGTGTTCAGTACTCCTGCCTTCCCAACAATGAGGGCGGTATTGTAGATGATCTGCTTGTTTACCGCATCAAAGAAGACGAATATCTACTGGTGGTAAATGCTTCCAATATTGCGAAAGACTGGGATTGGATCTCTTCCCACAATACGGGTTGTGTTGCCATGAAAAATGCCAGCGATGATTATGCACTATTGGCAGTACAGGGCCCTCAAGCCGCCAAAGCGATGCAGCAATTGACAGCGATGGATCTGATGGCCATGCCATACTATACTTTCGAAACCGGTACATTTGCAGGAGTAGATAACATCATCATTTCCGCTACAGGCTATACGGGAGCCGGCGGATTTGAAATTTATGTGAAGAATGCAGATGCCGAAAAAGTTTGGGATGCAGTAATGCTAGCTGGCAAAACATACGGCATGAAAGCAGCCGGTTTGGCTGCACGGGATACCTTGCGGCTTGAGATGGGGTTTTGCCTCTATGGAAACGACATCAATGATACCACTTCTCCTTTGGAAGCCGGTTTGGGCTGGATTACCAAATTCACAAAAGAATTTACCAACGCTTTGGCCCTGAAACAACAAAAAGAAACAGGCGTAACCCGATGCCTGGTGGGTTTTGAAATGGTAGAACGTGGCATTCCCCGTCAGGGTTACGAAATTTGTGATGCATCAGGAAACAAGATCGGAACGGTCACCTCCGGTACAATGTCTCCCATGCTTAAAAAAGGAATAGGAATGGGATACGTGCCCGTATCGTACAAAGCAGAAGGCACCGAAATTTTTCTGAGCATCCGTAACAAACAAATAAAAGCACAAATTGTAAAACGGCCTTTTTATAAAGGTTAAGCCTATGGATACACCTGAAACGGATAACCGACCAAAAGTAGAATGTTGCCCATCGCCCACACAGTATTCCCTGTACAAAGACGAATACGATATTATTGTGGTAATTGATGTACTCCGTGCCACTTCAGCTATATGTGCTGCCTTTGAAAACGGTGTGGAAAAGATCATTCCCGTTTCTACCATTGAAGAAGCACAGACTTACCAAAAACAAGGGTATCTGGTGGCTGCCGAACGTGGGGGAGAAGTGGTGGAAGGCTTTTCTTTTGGCAACTCGCCTTTTAGCTATATGAAAGATGAGGTAAAAGGAGCAACCATTGTGCTGAGTACCACCAATGGTACCAAAACCATCAATACAGCAAAAGGAACAGGTTGTGTGGTGATTGGTTCTTTGAACAACCTTGAAGCGTTGAGCCAGTGGCTTCAGGAACAAAAGAAGAATATCTTGTGTTTGTGTTCGGGGTGGAAAGAGAAACTCAATCTGGAAGATACCATTTGTGCAGGTGCAATTATCGATCAGCTTTTGGCAACGGGCCTGTTTCGTTCTTCCGAAGATAGCTCTATTGCTGCAAAATACCTGTACCTGTCTGCCAGAAACAACTATTTTGGTTACCTCAAGTCCTCTTCGCACCGTCGCAGACTTAAGCGGTTGAATCTGAATAAAGACATCAAATATTGTCTGACACCCAACCTTACCAAAGTCATTCCTTATCTGGTGGGTGATACCCTGATGCTGATGGAGAACTGATTCCTTACATCCGCATACTTTTCCTATACTTTAATTGCTAACTTGCAGGAAGTATGAAGCAAAGGATCACTCTTCTCATGTTGGTATTGGCTATGGTTTTGCCACTACAGGCATCCATGTCTTTCTGTGCCTTAAAATGGGGGTTTTATGCCCACAGAAAAATCAACCGGTTGGCTGTGTTTACATTGCCACCTGATCTGATCCCCTTTTACAAGCAACACATCGAATTTATTACCGAACATGCCGTAGATCCGGATAAGCGTCGTTATGTTTCGGAAGACGAAGCCCCCCGTCATTATATCGACATCGATCATTATGCCGCAAAAGGGGAAGATCCATTCAAAAATATGCCCAGAAAATGGAAAGATGCAGTGGCCAGATTCACGGAAGATACACTGGAAGCGTATGGCATCATTCCCTGGCACCTGGATCGGTTGACGTTCCAACTCACCAAAGCTTTTAAAAACGGCGACCTCAACCGTATACTGCGCTATTCTTCCGATCTGGGCCATTACATCGGCGATGCCCACGTACCTTTACATACCACAGAAAATTACAACGGGCAGCTTACCGATCAGGAAGGAATCCATGGTTTTTGGGAGTCGCGCTTGCCGGAAATTGCCGCTGATGAGTATGATTTTTTTGTGGGAAAAGCAACGTATATAAAAGACCCGCTGGATGAAGCATGGGCAACAATAGAGCAGAGCCACCGTGCCGTAGATTCGGTCTTACGGATGGAAGCCGAACTCACAAAAGAATTTCCGGGCGATAAAAAGTACGTTTATGAAAACAGGGGCCAAGTGCTGGTAAAAACCCATTCGGAAGAATTCAGCCGTGCCTACCACAAACGTTTGGATGGTATGGTGGAACGGCGCATGAGAAAGGCCATTTTAAGCACAGGGAGTTTTTGGTATACGGCTTGGGTAAATGCCGGGCAGCCGGATCTGTCGAAAATAAGCGATCAGGAAATTTCGGAGGAATTGAAAAAGCAGATCAAAGAAGAAAATCGTTTGTTTGGCAAAGGAAAGATCAAAGGCCGGAAACACGGCCATTAGCAATGTACAAAAAGAAATGTAGTAACATGAAGAGGAACTGGAACAGAGGGGCTGTTTTTGTGTACATGGTGATATTAACAAGTATATTCGCAAGTTGTGAAGGAGAAGGGTTGTATGCAGACAATAACCGCATATCCGAAGCCCTGAAGCTACTGGATAACGAGCAAAATGCAGCAGGAAGAGATCTGCTGCTGGCCCACCTGAAAGAAAAACCGGGGGATGCACAGGCTTTGTATTATATGGGGTTATCCCATCACTCGGAAGATAGTTTCACCCGTGCAGTTGCCTATTATACCAAAGCCCTGGAAGCAGAACCAACAAGGGCTAGTTTTATCCGGAATCGTGGCATTTGCCTTGTAGCACTGCAACAACCCAATCTGGCAAAAGCCGATTTTGAGGCCCTCGAAGCAATGGACAGCCTGTTCTCAACGGATAAGTATTACCTCGCCCGTTGTTACATGGCCAATGCCGATCAGGAAATGGCATACAACACCATTCTCGAAGGAATGGAAATGGATACTGCGGGGATTTTCCGGAATCTTTTTATGGAGTTTGTTTATGACAATTTTTCCGAAAAATACCGTGAAACCCGCTATTATCAGGATGCGGGGCTAAAGGTGGTATATTCCTTTGATGCCGATTCGGTTCGGGACGGAATCTGGAAATCATTTTATCCCTCCGGAAAATTGTTTGAAGAAGGGAGGTACCTGAAGGGTGTAAAAGATGGAAAAGAAACTGCTTTTTTCGAGTCCGGAGCAAAAAAAGCCATTACTCTTTATAACAAAGGGAATTTACACGGCGTACGTAAAACCTTTTATAAAAGCGGGGCAAAATTTTCAGAAGTCAATTACCGGAACAACGTGCGCGAAGATTGGGCAGTAAGCTGGTACGAAACGGGTAAGCCCAAAGCATCGTATTATTTTTCCCAAGGCAAAAAAGACAGTGTGCATACCCGGTGGTTTGCCGATGGAAAACTGGCCGTACAATTCCGTTTTTCGAACGATGTAGAAAATGGCATAGCCTACGCATGGAACCCGGAGCAGGAGACGTATATGGAGCTGTTGTTTGATCAGAGCATACTGGTCGATGAAAAACCCATTCCGGAATTGCCTGCCGGAATGACCGGATTTCCCAAACCATAACAAGTGGCGATTATTCCTCCAATTGTATTGCTCGAACCTTTTATGACCGGTTCCCATGCCACTTGGGCAAAAGGCCTCAGTGCCCACAGTAAATTTGATTTTTGTATACGCTCCATGCCAGGCAGGCATTGGAAATGGCGCATGCACGGTGCAGCAGTTACGCTTGCAGGAGAAAGCAACGCATTGGACGTTAAGCCTTTGCTTTTTCTGGCCACCGATATGTTGGATGTGGCAACTTTCAAAAGTTTGCTATCCCCTGAACTGGCGGCCATTCCCATCTTGCTTTATTTCCATGAAAATCAACTCACTTACCCCTGGTCGGGAGAAGATCAGGCCAGGCAATGGGATCGCAATTATGCGTTTAAAAACTTTACTTCAGCTTTGGTTGCCGATGGGGTTTACTTTAATTCGGGATACCATAAAACGGCTTTTTTAGAGGCTCTTGACCCGTTTCTGAAAGCATTTCCGGATTACCGGGAGTTGGACCGCATTCAAGCCATTGAAAAAAAATCGGAAATTTTGCATCCGGGGTTGGATCTTAAAAAGTTAGATGCCTGCAAGCCCAAGAAAAGCCAAAACAAAGTGCCGCTCATTTTGTGGAATCACAGATGGGAATACGATAAGAATCCGGATGCCTTTTTTCATGTTTTGTTTCGGTTGGCAGATCAAGGCTTGGCCTTTGAACTGGTGGTCCTGGGAGAATCCCACCAAAAGCAGCCGCCCATTTTCGAGGAAGCAAAAAAACGCTTGTCCAACCGGATCGTACACTGGGGTTATGCTCGGTGTTTCGAAACCTATGCCCGCTGGTTGTGGCAGGCAGATGTTTTGCCCGTAACCTCCAATCAGGATTTTTTTGGTATGGCAACTTTGGAAGCGGTTTATGCTGAAACCCACCCCTTGTTGCCCGATCGCCTGGCTTTTCCGGAACATTTTTCGGAGGGATCTTTTCAAAAGTGTGCTTATGCATCAGATGCAGATCTTGAAAAAAAACTGGCACACCTTTTACAACATTTCCCTGATGCAACAACACTATATGCAAAAGAGATCAGCCATTACGATTGGAGCAAACAAATTCAACGCTACGATGCCTTGTTTGAGCGGTGGCTTGGAAACGGAAGAAAAGAATGGTTAGAATTCAACTTACCCATATACGGATGATGTATCATGAAATACATCCGCTAAACCAACTCGGACCTACCCAACGTAAAATCGCTTTTTTATACGGGTACGGCACCTACATTTTTTCAGATCAAGTCTAAAAAAACGCAAAGCGGAAAACAATATACGGCTATAACCAACATGTTGGTTACTTTTGTATGTGCAATGCCTGGTTCAACAGGTTGTTTGTACCCTGCCATTTAAAAAAGGCCCAAAAAATTCAAACTTGCGGTACAGAGCCAAAAATAAAAAGCTTCAATTATGGTTTTCAAACGCCTGATCCGGCTTCTTATGAGCTATTTTGTCAGGGGAATTTTATTCACCATTCCACTTACGGTTATTATTTACAGTGCTGTCCGGCTGTTTGGGTGGATGGATAGCATGTTGCCCACCAAAATTCCGGGTATCGGGATCGTTCTTCTTATTTTACTTATCACTTCGATCGGTTATCTGGGGTCTACTTTTATTGCCGATCCGGTTAAGAGATCCTTTTTACGAACCCTCGACCGGATCCCGTTATTAAAAACGGTTTATACGGCCATCAAAGATCTATTGGTTACGGTGGTGGGCAAAAAGAAAAAATTCAACCAGCCTGTTCGGGTCCGGATCAGCAACGATACCGAAATTGAGCGGCTGGGTTTCATTGTTCAGGAAGACCTGAAAGACATAGGCGTCAGCCGAGATAAAGTAGCGGTGTACTTCCCATTTTCCTATAGCCTTTCCGGTCGTCTGGTCATTGTGCCGGCTGTGAATGTAACACCCATTGATGCCAGGCCGGCCGATGTGATGAAATTCATTGTATCCGGTGGCATGTCCAAAATTCAAGAGGAAGAAAAGACGAAATAGACACCACTGATGAGCATCCGGGAAAAGGTTTTTATCCGGCCCTCCTCAGCACTATTGCAGAGCAAACGCATTTCATTAAAGGCATCTCAGAGGAAAGTGTACTCCAATCAATGACCGAAGCGGAAAAATTTACATGCGTTTGTTCTCCTGACCTCGTTCGTTTACATTCATAGGTGCTCGGTGATGCGTTTTTCTTTTTGTGCTCCTTGCGGAGCGTTTGTCAGGGGTCAATATCTGTTTATGCCGTTGGTTGTGTATGATCTGTTCAACCTTTAACCAAGCGAACTACTTGTGGTACGCAAACCCACCTGCCCGATCATGCGAGAGGAGAGAAAGCGGAAAAGATGACTCCTTCCGCTTTCTTCCAATCTCAATTTAGATAGAGGTTCACCATTCACCGGGAAATATTCGGCTCTTTTTGTCGATAACAAACTATTGTGATGGCAGGTAACCCAATTATAAGTCGTACAAAAAGTACGAGTGGTAAAACAGAAGCAGTACGGATTTACACCGGATCATAAAAAGATCAAATTTTTAAGCTCGCAACTGTAGTTTAAGGCATAAAGACAAACTCCGGATTACAGGCATTTGGCATTAACGCTCAAGGCAAATTACTGCAATTCAAAGCATAAAAACATCGGTAAAAAAGCGTAATTTTTACGTTTTATGGTTTTTTATCGATAAAAAATAAGGGTTTGTCGCTGGAAAGCCAATGTTGGTTAGCGGCCGTTTTTACAATGGTTTTTCATTGCAAAATAACGGCTATAAAAAAGGGCCGGAATATCCGACCCAACCTCCAACCAGCCGTTACACGGCAATCCTACAAATAGGGCACCGGGTTTTATGCCAGCGATCGCTCTGCATTTATAAAGGATGGCGATATTCCAGCGTCAGAATGCTTTTGTGATGGTTTGCTTTTTTGATGTACAAGCGTAAATCCCGGGTATGGGTATACAACGTATCAATCCGGAAACGAATGTCAACGGTTTCGATGTCCTCCTCTTCATTGTTTTTTACGATGCTCATGGTATCGCCTCTCTGCCCTGTAGCATCGGTTACTTTCTGCCAAAGAGAAATGCATTCGAGGTATGCATCTAAAAATTCCTGATAGTAGGCATGCCAGCTCACATGCCAGCCATCTGTGGTGTTTTTTATTTCCGGTTGATGTGTGGTATTGATATGGCTTACTTTTCCCATGTAAAAATAAGCCGAATCAGGAGCAACGACTTCATAATCCGGAGCATCCACTGCCCAAATATACTCAGGGGCAGGCTGCATGCTATCCGGTTTTAAAAGGGTAAACCTCCCGGAGTTGGCCAAAGCATTCAGAACCTCCTGAAAATGGGTGTCGATGGGCAGATGGTAAAAAAAGGGGCGAAGGTTGATGTGGAAAATAGAAGCCGAATCAACCCTTTCCACCACCTTTTTAGGCTTCTCCCCTCCTCCGCTAAAAACAATTTTACAGGAGGTGGCCAGAAAAGCAATAAAAAAGAAAAAGACAATGCTTTTTTTCATAATCGGGCCTCAAAAGTACAAAAGAAACGGTTGAAGAGAAGAACCTTCACAAACTTAGCGTACCCGATTTCATAAACGCCGTAAAAAAACGTGCGGAATTCAAGAGAGGGCAGCTAAGTGCCGAAGGAAAGTGCCGTTCAGAGGTAGGCCGACAGTATTTTTACGATTGCTCGGGTTGCGCCTTGTTTTTCCCGGACATACAGGGCCGAAGCAGCTGCCATCCGTTGTTTTTTATCCGGATCGCCGATGATCTGCTGCAAAGCATTCAGGAACGCTGTTTCATCGGAAATGGAAAGGGCCCCTCCCTTGTCAATCAGATCTGCGGCCTCCGGAAAGCGTTGATGATCTGGACCAAATATAACAGGCATTCCAAATACGGAAGCTTCGAGAATGTTGTGCAACCCTTTTCCAAATGCTCCCCCGATAAATGCCACATCACCGTAGCGGTAAATGGAAGAAAGATAGCCGACCTGATCGACCACCAACACTTGTGCTTCTGCAACCGAATCGGGTTTGGCCCGGGTAAAACGCTCCGCTTTTTTATTTTCCGGTATTTTTTTCAGTAGAGCCCGAACATGGTTTTCGCCTACATCGTGAGGGGCGATCACAAAACAAAGTTCAGCAGATGCTTTTCGGATAAAAGTGGCCAACATTTCTTCTTCCGGCCCCCAACTGCTCCCTGCAATGATGGTGGTACGGCCTTGTGTAAAAGCGTTTACCAGAGGAACTTCTTTTGCTTGTAAAGCCGTTTCTATTACCCGATCAAACCGGGTATCACCGGTGGCGTAAACGGGTGGAGTTTTTAGTTTTTCAAGCCTTTTTTTCGAAGCTTCTTCCTGCACAAAAATAGCACTGAAAAACCCCAGCATTTCACGCCAAACCCCTCCGTACCATTTAAAAAAGGGTTGGTCATCCCGAAATACGGCAGCAATTAAAAAGACCGGAACAGACCGTTGGTGCAGGGCTTTCAAATAAGGATACCAAAACTCATACTTGACAAAAACCGCCAAAGCGATATCCAAATGATCCAGAAACTTACGGGCATTGGAAGCCGAAGCTGCAGGCAGGTAAAGCACCTGGTCGGCTCCCGAATAGTTTTTGCGGATCTCATACCCCGAAGGCGAAAAAAAGGTGACTACCAGTTTGTATTCCGGATGTTGCTTTCGCAATGTTTCCATCACGGGTTTTCCCTGTTCGAACTCCCCCAGGGAGGCGCAATGAAACCAAAGGTATTTTCCCTTACGAGCCGATGTCAGCCAGCTATTTGTTGCCTTCCTGCCGTCCACCCATTGTTTCGCCTTTCCGTAAAACGGATAAGCCAGCCGGATACCGGTATGGTAGATCCGGGTCGATATCTCATACAACCAACGCATGTGCCGGCTAAAGTACAACTTCCCGAACGAGGAAAAGTTTAATTGAAATAGATTTCATCTGCCGAACGGCGATAGATCGGAATGGTCCAGCCTGCCCGGATGCCGTAAAGTAAATCGACACGATTTCCGGTAGCTGCGCTATTGGTGTCGTAATTCCAGGTACGCAGGCTTTGCGTTATGCCTTGCATTCCTTCCAGGCCTACAAAAAAGTTGATCAACTTTCGGTTGCCAAAATAACGGTAGCCCAAATATTGGGTCAACATCCAGCCACCGCTCATACGATCGTATCCTTTCAGGTAATCGTCGGTCAGTTGGGGCAGGTTCTGCTCTTCCATGTCGTATCTGATCTTATGCAACATGTAACCTGCTCCTATTCTGAACTCCAACCCGGAGTTTTTATTGGGAGCCCATTTTTTCAGGTGGAACATCCTCCCGCATGTAACAGTGGCTGTCCAGCCACGTTGTTCTGCGGTTACCCAGGTAAAGCTGCCTGAACTATTGATGATGTTACCATCGTTGGTGAGCAGTCCGTTCAGAATGGTATTTTCATGAATGTTCCGTCCAAAAAGGACCCCACCTTCTGCACCAAAGATCCAGTTGGAAGCGGTTTTGAACAGTACATGCAAACCGATATTGGAATTGAAACCAAAACGATCGGCCATATCTGCCCCGGGCAATTGTGCTGCGTAACTTGCATTGATGGTGGAGATAAAACGGGTTGTATCTTTCATATTCCATTGCCCATTTACCTGAACAGCGATAAATAGGAAGACCATCATCCATGAGGATTGAAAGGCTTTCGGAGCATCTGCTTTTATTCGCATAAGGGTACAAAGGTAAAGATTCTGTTGAGGGCAACCCCATCCAACTTAAGGTGCGGCACCATGGGGCAACCAAAGGAGCAAGATCCGGAAGTAAATTAAAATATCATGTTTCAGGGAAATAACACGAATAAACCAGATGCAACGGAGCATATACTGAAAAATTGGACCCACCATTCAAAAACGCAATTTGCAGGTTTTTCGGCACCTAATAAAATGGCATGCCTGCATTTCATTTTTGTATATACAAAATGGTTTTTTTATTGGATTGCTAATATTTTGATTCTTGTAGTTTTTCCATTACTTTGCATCCCGTTTACTTGTTTTTTGCCGAAAAAAGTTGTATTCCTGTGAAGCCATCTACAGAATTGTTCGATTTAATTATGTCGCTCACAAAGTCTGAAAAGCGATTTTTCAAACTGACATCTTCCTTACAGTCAGGAGATAAGAATTATCTAAAAATTTTTGATGCGATCGATAAACAGAAAGAGTACGATGAAGAAGGCATCAAGAAGCAGTTCAACAAGGAAATTTTTGTCAAGCATTTGCCTTCGGAAAAAAATCATTTGTATAAATTGATTTTGAAGAGTCTTCGGGCTTATCATTCCGATAACAGCATTAGTTCATTGCTCAAGCAGGAAATAAAGAACATTGAGATCCTCTATAAAAAAGCCCTGTTTAAGGAATGCAATAAGTTTTTGATCCGGGCCAAGAAGCTGGCATCCGAACACGAGAAGTTTTATTATTGGTTTGAGTTGATCAGCTGGGAAAAGCAATTGCTGGAAGAAGCGTATGAGGCAGGCGAATTTGGAAAGGATCTTAATGCATTGATCAAAGAGGAGTTGGATGTGATCGAGAAGCTAAGGAATCTTGCAGAATACCACATACTCTATTCACGTGTGAATTACGTATTTCGGTCGGGTGGTTATGCACGAAACGAATCGCAGAAAAAAATTGTGGATGAAATTGCACAAAACTACCTCATCAAGGGTAAGAATACAGCACTGTCGGTCCGCGCGGCTACCATTTGTTACTACATCAAAGGGTTGTGTTGTTCTACGCAACGCGATTATGAAAAAGCGTTTGATCATTTCCTGAGGGTAAAAGAAATTTTGGATGAGAATAAGCTCATTCGTAAAGACTTATCCAAACGATACATTCGCACACTCAGCCATCTGCTGTATTGTTATATTGATAACCGGGATTATGATAAATCTTTCGAGTTGATTGAGAAAATGCGCTTGTTGCCGAAAGAGAAGGGGTTTAATACGGTTGACATTAAAGTACAAATATTCACCAGTAGCTACATTGCCGAATTGCTCATTTACGATCAGTTGGGGGATTATGAAAAAGGGGTGAATGTGGTGGATAAAGTGGTGGCCGGAATAGAATCCTTTGGCGATAAGGTGAACAAGGAGCAGGAAGTGGTATTTTACTATAATCTGGCCTATACGCACTTTGGTGCCGGCGAATACAACCGTTCCTTGTTCTGGATCAATAAGGTGATGAACGACAACGAACAATTGTTGCGTCAGGATATCTACAGTTTTGCCCGGTTGTTCAACCTCATTATTCATTATGAACTGGGGAACTATGATTTATTGGAATACATCATCAAATCCACTTTCCGTTACTTGAGCAAACGACACAATACCTACCATGTAGAGAACATTTTGCTCCGGTACCTGAAAAAATTGGTTCGTTTCACGAACGAGGATGAGATCCATGACACTTATCTGAAGTTAAAAGCCGAATTGGAAGAAGGTTTCCACAATCACAACGAACGTGTGGTATTGGACTATTTCGACTTTATGGCCTGGGTAAACAGCAAGATAGAAGGGATAAGCTTCTCGGATATGAAAAAACGGATAAGCCAAGAGAACAACAAAACTTCCTGATGATCAGAGCCGGAGAAAGGCCAACCGCCGACGGAGTTGTACTTTTTAAACCAATAGCCAAACTTCGACAAGCTCAGGCCTTTGTCATTTAAAAACACCGACTTTCTCTCTCCACTGGCGTGCCAGCCGTTTTTAAAATAGAATCCTCTGTAATGGCATGCATATCTTAGTTTTTTAAAGAAAGATGCATGACAAACAATACATGAACCTCCTTTTCTTCAATGTGGACTTGTTCTGTAAAACAGAACGGGCAGATCAGATCGGAAGAAACAGATGATAAGCCCGGAAAAGGAGATAGCGTGTATATTCAGATAAAAGATAGTGGCTTCGCGGTTGTTGAGCCCTTTTTTTACGAATAGCGAACCGTTACTTGTTTTCCAGCTCCGACAAGGCGAGCCATGCCATAAGCCCTACTCCGGTTTCCAGTGCTTTTTCATCGATATCAAATTCGGAGGTGTGTACCGGATGGGTAATGCCCCGGGCTTTATTGGCCACGCCCAGGCGATAAAAGCAGGCGGGCATTTGCTGTGCATAATAGGCAAAATCTTCGGCTGTCATACGCAAACCAAGGTCGACCACGTTCTCCGCTCCAAGAAAGGCTTGTGCCTGTGCTTTGGCACGGGCTGTAGTTGCCGGATGGTTGATCAGGAAAGGGTAACCTCTTTCTATCCGAAAGGTACAACTGCCGCCCATGCTTTCGGCCATCTGCTCGGCCATTGCTTTCATTTTTGCATGCGCTTCCGACCGCCAGGTTTCATCGAAGGTTCTGAAGGTTCCCTCCAACTTTACTTCGTTGGGAATAACATTGGTAGATCCGTTGCCAACGATGCGTCCGAACGACAATACGGTTGGCGTTTCCGGGTTGGCATTCCGGCTCACCAATTGCTGCAGTGCTACAATGATGTGGCTGGCCATTAAAACAGGGTCGATTGTTTTGTGGGGCAGGGCACCATGTCCGCCTTTGCCATGTACGGTAACGTAGATCTCATCGCAGGAAGCCATGTAAATACCGCTTCTGAAACCTACTTTACCGGTTTCCAGCTCCGGAAATACATGCTGACCAAAAATGCGTTCGGGCGTTGGGTTTTGCAATGCTCCTTCTTTGATCATAAGGCTGGCCCCCCCCGGCAATCGTTCTTCGCCGGGTTGAAAAATGAGTTTTACGGTGCCTGAAAATTGCTTTTTGAGGCGATTTAAGACCATCGCTGTTCCGAGCAAAGAGGCCGTATGTACATCATGCCCACAGGCATGCATCACTCCTTCGTTGCGAGATCTATAGGGGACTTCATTCTCTTCCCGTATGGGCAAAGCATCCAGGTCTGCTCTCAAAGCTACGGTCTTGCTTTTGGGGTTGCATCCTTCGATCAATCCTACAATGCCTGTTTTAACATATCCTTTTCTGAAAGGAATGCCCATCTGTTCCAGTTGCCTGGCTACATAAGCAGAAGTTTGGTGTTCCTGATATGAAAGCTCGGGGTTTGCATGCAAGTGCCGTCTTATGGCCACTACTTCCGCATGTTGTTCAGCGGTGAGTTGGCGAACTGCGTCTTTAAGGTTTTGCGGCATACGTTGAGAGGAACATTTTTAAGGCAACCACTGCCATAATGAGGGCAAATGAGCGTTTTAACAAGATATCATCGATGGAATGGGCAATTTTTGATCCAAAGAACCCCCCCAACACAAAGAAAGCGGCAATGATCAGTGCGTAGGAAATGTTCATATTCCCGTTTTTGTAATAGTCGGTTGCAGCCAGTATCCCGATAGGAAGCAGCATTAGGCCCAAACTGGTGCCCTGTGCTCCTTTTTGAGACATGTCTAAAAAGTAAACCAGTGCCGGCACAATGATAATGCCACCGCCTACGCCAAATATACCGCTCAAAATTCCGGCAAAAATTCCTATTCCGGTAAGGGTAAGAAACTGAATCCAATCCATGAAGGTACGATTAGAAGTCCAAACTCAAAGATAGATAAAATAGGGAATCGAGAACCACTCCGTCGTCGACACCCCACGCCCAGTCGGCGCGTACAAAATAGCCCCATACGCGGGTTCTCAACCCAAACCCATATCCCCATATAATGGGTTCTCTTTGGTTTTGGATCGTAATGGTGAGCGGGTTTTGATAGATGACCTGGGTATTAAAAGTATTGTTTTCGGAATACGGGTTGGTGCCGGTAAATGCGGTTCCCATATCTCCAAAGCCAATGGCCTGAAAGTTTTCAATGAAATCGGAACGGATCGGGCGATTGAGGAAGTATTTAAAGATGGGCCAGCGAACCTCTGTATTTACCAGCGCAAAGTTATTCCCGTTCCGTGCATTTTGAAAAAACCCGCGTACGGGAGTGGCAATGGTTTGGAAAGCATAGCCTTGATCGTTGGCAATTGGAATGGAATTGTCAAACTTGGGGATGAGCCAGTTATCGACTCCTCCCATGTAATGCACCAAGCGTTGGCTACCCCATGAAGTTCCGGCGGCAAGCCGTGCAGCGAAAATCATATCGCGGTGGATCTTCTGATAGTGTCTGAAATCAATTCCGGCTACTTTAAAATCGGTTTCTTTTTGATCTAATTCCCGGTAGTATTCGGCAAAGATCTTGAATCGGGTACCGTGGTAGAGGTTCAGGCCTTTGGGGATAGTGTTGTCAAAAATGTATTCTAATTTGGCCGAGCCCAAGTGATGGATGGTGGTAGGATCTCGCAGGGTATTGATGTCGGAAGACAACGTGATGGACTGATCGTACCGGTAATTGAAGGTGGTACGCAAAGAGGCCACTTCACTGAACGGAAATTTTACCAGATACTTTACTTCATTCATGATGTTTTTGATGACCGAAAAATCGGCCACACTTAAAAGAGACTGCCGGTGGAAGAGGTAGGTTTTATCCATCCGTTTCGATAAATCGTGGTAAGCAAGATAATATTCGTTGGAATCGAAATTTCCTGACAAACGCATGGCTCCGATCAAACGGTGATCTTCAAACAAATCGCTGATGCCCAATTTTAACAAACCGTTAAACCCGGGGTTGTAATAGGAACCGGCCGAGCCATTGAAACGTTGGTAAGCAGTATTCATAAAGCTGTTGTCGACCTGAGTGACCACATAATCGGTTGCAAAGTTTAAACGGTAAGTGCCGGGCCTGGGTAAAGTAAATTCCGGCTTTTTATTCTTCGTTGTGTCGGAAAGTACGATGGCCTCGTTGGCAGCTGGCCGGGAGGTAGAGCGGTCGTTTTCATCTTCTTTGTCATCATCGAACCGATAATTATCAATGTCTATTTTGTGATCATCTTTCGGATGATTATCAAACACTTTGATGGTCGTAATGCTGTTGATCTCGGTGGTGTCAACGGGTTTTTCCCCTGCATATAAGGCCATCAGGTTTTGAAAACTCACTCGATATTCCGTTGGCGCTATCTGCTCCCCGATAATGGAGTCGTTGTTGATCCGTCCTTTCCGGAACTCGTACTTT
>CALLUQ010000019.1 GCA_938010565.1 uncultured Flavobacteriales bacterium | reverse complement strand
AAGCGGTGATGGATTTGGGTGGTTATGAAATAGTGCGGTGGCCGGTTGAGTGCGGTGCAACGAAAGGAGTTGAGGTGGGGCCGGGGTCGTTTCACTCACTGCATAGCACAGTGGGTACCCCGCACAACAGCTGAGGCCAATCAATGGAAAGGCACTTTTTTTTGGGGGCTCCTAAAACTACACTAGAGCATTCAATGCCAGTGTTTAAGACGGTCTCAACTGCGCATTGACACTAATTTAACATCTGCTTTTGATTTTATACAGATGTTAGTTTAAGGGAAAAAACAGAATAAAATACATCCAAATCACACAGGTTGGGACAGACTCTCAACTACGCACTGCCGTTCATGTATGCTGTCCTAAAGAAAGGGGCCGATGACCGTTGGGGGACTACACTAGGCTCCTATTTTTCGCATGGTCCGGAACAAAAATATCAGCCACTTATACGACACAGTATACCTCACTTAACACTAATTTTTGTCTTTCCGGTGAGACAGATCATCCAGTACACGGTCGTATACCTTTTGTAATTCTTCCGGGTGTTCCAAATGCCAGTCCAATGTTTGGTGAAATGCTTCCGGTGTTATTTCATGCCGGTCGTATACTTCACCGTAAAAAGCATAGATCCGTTCGGAGAAATTGCGGTCGTGTACGATTTTATGATTGTACATGGCTTCAATCATATGCATTTCTGTCAGAACCCGGGCAAATTTATCCTGATCGGGCAACCCATCGGGGTAAATAACCGCTACTTCTTCGCGGCAAGCGGTGGCGAACAATAAAAAGCACAACATGCCGGATCGTAAATATTGCCGCCGTTTTTTCATCTGTCAAATTGCATGCGCTGCCCCATAACCGCATCATGCAAACGTCCGTTTTCCCAGACCAGATTGCCGTTTACAAAGGTATGCGTAATAGCAGAGCGGAAGGTTTGTCCTTCAAAAGGAGACCAACCACATTTGTACAGAATGTTGGATCTTGAAACAGTTTGGGGAGCATTGAGATCGGCTAAGATAAGGTCTGCAAAATAACCTTCGCGAATATAACCGCGCTTTTTGATCCGAAAGCAATCTGCCACGGCATGCGCTGTTTTCTCGGCAATCCGCTCCAACGAGATCCGCCCCATCAAATGTTGTTCCAGTAAAGCAACCAAGGCATGTTGTACCAAAGGCCCACCGGAGGGAGCGTTAAAATACGTTTCGGATTTTTCTTCCAGGGTATGCGGTGCATGATCGGTGGCGATGATATCGATGCGGTTATCAAGTACTGCCTGCCACACCCCTTCGCGATCTGCTTCCGACTTTACCGCAGGGTTCCACTTGATGAGCGTACCTTTATTACCGTACTGTGCATCGGTGAACCAAAGGTGATGAATACAGGCTTCGGCTGTGATCCGTTTTTCTTTGATGGGGGTTGTACCATCAAAAAGTGCGGTTTCTCTGGCCGTGGAGATGTGCAGAACATGGAGGCGGGTGTTGTACTTTTCGGCCAGTTCAACCGCCAGTGAAGACGATTTGTAACAAGCCTCGGCACTCCGGATCTCGGGATGGCATCGGATGGGTACTTCTTCGCCATACCGGGCACGGTAAGTCTTCATATTGGCCCGGATGGTGGCTTCGTCTTCGCAATGTGTGGCGATCAGCATCGGACATTCGGAAAAAATTTTTTCGAGTGCCATACGGTTATCGACCAACATGTTTCCGGTAGAAGAGCCCATAAATACTTTTACCCCGCAAACCTTACCCGGATCTGTTTTCAACACTTCTTCCAAGTTGTTGTTGCTCGCTCCCATAAAAAAGGAATAGTTCGCCACAGAAACTTCCGATGCCCGCCGGTACTTTTTTTCCAGCAGTTCCCGGGTCAGGGTATTGGGCACGGTATTGGGCATTTCCATAAAACCGGTGATCCCCCCCGCCACGGCTGCTCGTGATTCGGTGGCCAATTCGGCTTTATGGGTCAACCCCGGTTCTCTGAAATGCACCTGATCATCGATCATACCGGGCATCAAGTATTGGCCTTTAGCTTCTATTACCCGATGGTTTTTTTCGGGAATGCCGGTTTCGGAAATTTTGGAAATCGTGCCATTTTCGATCAGAACATCGCCTGTAATGATGCGGCCTTCGTTCACAATTCCGGCATTGCGGATCAGCGTACTTGAACTCATCTGGTGGATTTTCGGGAAACAGACCGGATCTTCTTGAACCTTAATTTCCAGACGCCATAAAAAGCTTCGCGGAAAATGCCCATGCTCATTTTGGATTGTCCTTCTTGCCGATCGATGAACGTAATGGGAACCTCTTTGATGCGGAAACCCAACCGGATGGCTGAATATTTCATCTCGATCTGAAAGGCATACCCAACGAACCAGATATCGTTCAGGTCCATTTTTTGAAGCACCCTGCGGGTATAACATTTGAATCCGGCAGTGGTATCGCGCACACTGATCCAAAGGATCGTACGAACATAAAGCGAAGCACCGTACGACATCAGTACCCGGTTCCAGGGCCAATTCGAAACGCGCCCTCCTTTGACATAACGGGAACCTACGCTCATATCGAACCCTTCGTCTGCACAAGCAGAACGCAATTCCGGCAATTTAGAAGGATCGTGCGAAAAATCGGCATCCATTTCGAAAATGTATTCATAATGCCGGTCCAACCCCCATCGAAACCCGTGAATGTAAGCGGTACCCAACCCTTGTTTTCCTTCGCGCTCCCGAAGGTGCAGACGATCCGGAAATGTGTGTTGAAGTTTTTTGACAATTGCCGCAGTGCCATCGGGCGAACCATCGTCAATGATCAACACATGAAAAGGTTGATCCAAACTAAAAACAGCTCGGATGATACGCTCAATATTTTCTTTTTCGTTGTATGTTGGAATGATGACCAGGCTATCTGACACGGTTGTACTTAATGATTGAATTTGCTAATATACTTTTTAAAATTTAACCCCAAAAAGCCGGAACCCGACAGGTTGATTTATCTTTAAACAAAACCCTTGTAAATCAGGAAATACCAGGTGTTTCCATAAGTAGGCACAAAGAAAACAGTTGTATTGAGCCGCACTTCTTATGATAAGGCCTTTTGTGAAAAGAATTCGAGGTCAAGGGATTGTCGTTAGTTTGGGATGCATGCGAGGGGCATTTAACGTGTTGCTGGCAGGTCGTTGTTTTTTGTTAGATTTGATGGGGAGTTTTTGTTTTTATCATGCCCTATAAAGAAAAACCAACAGAAAAATTGTACTATTCCATTGGGGAAGTTTCCGGGATGTTCGATGTGAATGCTTCACTGATCCGTTTTTGGGAAAAGGAATTCGAGATGATCCGCCCGAAGAAAAACAAGAAGGGCAACCGTTTGTTTACCCAAGAAGACGTAGACCAGTTGAGGGTGATTTACAACCTGGTAAAGGAAAGGGGCTATACCTTACAAGGTGCCAAAGAAAAATTGCGGACCAACAAAAATGAAACGTTCCACAATACGGAGATTATCAATCGCTTACAGGAAATTCGCGCTTATCTGGTAGAATTGAGGGAGCATCTTTAAAAATGTAACCGAGTTTTCTCCAGCGTAACCTCGAAAAACCGGATCAGTAAGGGGTATTTTTTGTCAAATAATTCCGAACGTAGTCGGTTATACCTTCTTCCAGCGTGAAAAAAGCCCGGTCATACCCTGCTTTCTTTAGCTTAGCCATTTGGGCTTGGGTAAAATATTGGTAGGTATCCCTGATGTCTTCCGGGGTGTCGATGTAAGAAATTTTTGGTTCCAGTCCCATGGCCTTAAACGTATGAACAGCCAGATCGTTGAACGATCGTGCCTTGCCGGTGCCGAGATTGTACAAGCCACTTTTGGCAGGTGCATTGCTCAGGTGCAGGCAAACATCCACCACATCTTTTACATACACAAAATCGCGCAACTGTTCGCCGTCTTTGTATTCCGGGTTGTGGGAACGAAACAATTTCATTTCCCCGGAGGTTTTTATTTGATGAAAAGCATGCCAGACAACAGAAGCCATGCGGCCTTTATGGTATTCATTCGGGCCATATACATTAAAAAACTTTAACCCGTACCAACGGGGTGGTTCTTCTTCTTGTTCCAGCGCCCACTTGTCGAAATTGTTCTTGGATTCACCGTAAGGATTAAGGGGTTTGAGGCCGGGTACCAATGCATGATCGTCTTTATAACCTTTTTCACCCAGGCCATAGGTAGCAGCGGAAGAAGCATAAACCAGCGGAATATTTTCTGCGGTGCAAATGTTCCAGACGGTTTTGGTGTAATTGAGGTTCAGCTCATTAAAAATGGCGGTATTGAACTCTGTGGTATCCGTTCGTGCCCCCAGGTGATAAACCACCTCCACCTCAGCAGCTTCTGTTTCGAGCCAGTCGAAAAAAACATGGCGGTCGATCCGATCGAGGAATTTTTTCCCCCGGAGGTTGGTGGCCTTTTCAGGTCGGTTAAAATCGTCCACAAGGATGAGGTTCTCCCTGCCGCTGGCATTGAGCCTGGCCACCATACAACTTCCTATAAATCCTGCTGCTCCGGTTATAACGATCATATTCTTCTCTGACATTTCAACGGAAAGGATACATCCGGTTGTTAAATATTGTTAAGTATAGCATAAAAACGGCCCCGTTTCATGTCAAATTGACACCCTTTGTGGTCAATGGCCGGTTTTTTGACGTTTCTTTCACATCCGCAGTAGCAAAGATATCTAAAAACAAGGCTTTGTGGTCAACCCGTGAAAACAAGTATATTTGTAATTTAAAAATTTAACGTGGGGAAAATCGTCTACATATCCAGAAAAGAACGTTTCAACGCTGCACATAAGTTGTGGAACCCCAACTGGGATGATGCCAAAAACTTCAACGTTTTTGGCAAATGTGCCAACAAAAACTGGCACGGTCATAATTATGAATTGCATATAACGGTAAAAGGCGAACCCAATGCGGATACCGGCTATTGCGTAGACCTGAAAGACCTCAGCAAGTTGATCAAGGAGCATGTAGTAGAACACCTTGACCACCGCAACATTAACCTTGATGTTCCTTTTATGAAAGGAAAGATGGCCAGCACGGAAAACCTGGTCATTGCCATCTGGGAGCAACTGGAAGATCAAATTCATATTCTTGGGTGTACTTTGCATCGCATTCAGTTGTACGAAACAGAAAACAACTACGCCGAATATTACGGCGGATCGTAACATAATGGAAGAAGTTATAACAACCAGTTATCGTAAGGTCGACATTTACAATGATAATGTTACCCATGAAATCGCCGCAGGTTATAAAATGATCCTGGAACAAATTGGCGAAAACCCGGAACGCGAAGGATTGATCAAAACGCCGGAACGTGTAGCCAAAGCCCTTCAGTTTTTAACCCAGGGTTATGAACTGGATGCCAGAGCAGTTTTGAGATCGGCTATGTTTACGGAAGAATATTCCCAGATGGTTCTGGTGAAAGATATTGAAGTTTATAGCCTTTGCGAACACCATATGCTTCCTTTCTTTGGGAAAGCCCATGTGGCTTACATTCCAAACGGAAGGATTGTCGGGCTAAGTAAAATTCCGCGTGTGGTCGATATTTTTTCCCGGCGCCTTCAGGTGCAGGAAAGGCTTACCAATGAAATTCGCGATTGCATCAGCGAGACGTTAAACCCTGCAGGTGTTGCGGTAGTGATCGAAGCGCAACACATGTGCATGCAAATGCGCGGCGTTCAGAAACAAAACTCCGTTACCACCACCTCTGCTTTTACCGGAGAGTTTTTAAAAGAAACCACCCGAAATGAATTTATAAATTTGATATCTGCTAATTTAAATTAATCCCATCATGGAAAATATTTTCAGCCGGCAAGGCCCCCCTGCCGGAACCCAGGCAATGCCTCGCACCTTTATAGCGAATGTTTTTTCTTACATGTTTCTGGCTTTAGCCATATCAGGTGTTGTATCCTGGTTGTTTGTTTCTTTTCCCGAGCAATTGCTGTTTGGCGTTCTGATCGGAGAAACAGGTTTTACTCCCTTGGGTTACATCATTATGTTTGCCCCGATTGGCATCGTACTCTTTATGCAGTTCCGATTCGAAAAACTATCGGTACAAACGCTCTTTTTGATGTTGGTTTTGTATGCGGCATTGATCGGCGCCAGCCTCTCTTTTATCTTTCTGATATACTCCGCTTCCAGCATCACCCTTACTTTTTTCATCTCTGCCGGAACTTTTGGTGCAATGGCCTTTTTGGGCTACACCACCCGTACTGATCTGACCAAATTCGGAGGCATTATGTACATGCTTTTTATTGGCATTTTCATTGCCAGTATCGCAAATATGATCATGGGATCAGAAACCCTGGATTGGATCATCTCTTTTGTCGGGATCTTCGTATTTACCGGTCTTACGGCCTATATGATGCAACAATTGAAGTACATGAGCCATTATGTGGGAGCCCATACGGTACAAGGGCAAAAACTGGCCATTTGGGGCGGACTGCAACTTTACATCCTGTTCATTAACATCTTCCTTACCCTGTTGCGTTTCTTTGGAGACCGCGATTAAAGTTAAAACATCGGATATTTTGTGAAAAAGGCGCCTCAGGGCGTCTTTTTTTGTTGCCCGCTCCTGTTCGGAGAACCGTTGGTATGAGAGCTCTGTGGAACAACAATTCAGAATGCGGAAGCGCCAATAATGTAATGCAGGGCTTTAGGGGTATTTTATTAATTTTGTGCCCTTTGTTTAGAAAAACCAATTTATGAGAGCATACGTATTTCCGGGTCAGGGAGCCCAATTTCCGGGGATGGGAAAAGACCTTTATGAACAATCTGCTGCTGCGAAAGTTTTGTTTGACCAGGCCAATGATATTCTGGGATTCAACATCAAAAACATTATGTTCGAAGGTACGGCTGAAGAACTGCAACAAACCAAAGTAACTCAACCTGCTATCTTTCTGCATTCCATTGCTTTAGCACAAGCATTAGGGAATGATTTTAAGCCGGAGATGGTGGCCGGCCATTCTTTGGGTGAATTTTCCGCTTTGGTCGCGTGCGGTGTTTTGAGTTTTGAAGATGGACTACGTCTTGTTTCCAAACGTGCACTGGCAATGCAGGTAGCATGTGAAGCCGAACCTTCGGCCATGGCGGCTGTTCTGGGTTTGGCCGATGAAACGGTGGAAGAGTTGTGCAACAGCATAAAGGGGGTAGTAGTGGCTGCGAACTACAATTGCCCGGGACAACTGGTGATCTCAGGAACTGTTGAAGCCATCCATGCAGCCTGCGGATCGGCCAAAGAAGCCGGCGCCAAACGGGCACTTTTGCTCCCTGTCGGAGGGGCTTTTCACTCTCCTTTAATGGAGCCGGCACGTGTTGCGCTGGAAACTGCTATTGAAAACACGCTTTTTGATGTTTCTGTTTGTCCGGTTTACCAAAACGTATCCGCCAGTGCTGTAACCGATCCGGAAACCATCAAAAAGAATCTGATTGCCCAGCTTACTGCTCCTGTACGATGGACGCAAACTATGCAGAACATGATCGCAGACGGAGCCACTTCATTTACGGAAGTTGGTCCTGGAAAGGTACTTCGCGGATTGGTGAAGAAAGTAGACCGTACCATGCCGGTTGACAGTGCTGCCGAACAGGTTGCACTAACGGAGTAAAATTTTATTCCAAACCCGGAAGATCTGTTTCCGAATGGAAATGCCCTTTTGGCGGGATAAGCATGTAAAAAAACGAACGGCATAGCTGGTCGAAAAGGGTGTAAAATTCCGGTTCCAAAAGGCGGGCAACCCCTCACTATTTCTGGTGAACATGCGTTACCATAGGCATCATGGCAACGGATCGGACCGGAAGTTGTTTTGTGCGGTTTGTGGCTTGATCTTGTGGACGGAGCCGTTGTTTAAAAGGGGAAAGTGATCGGTCAGTTGTGTTCATTTTCCGCGATTTTTTTTCCGGAAGCCTTTTCCGGATTCAAAAAAAACATATCTTTGATCTCCCCTTTCGGAGGAAATGTCCTTTATGTACGGGGTAGATAAGCAAAAGTAGCTCAGCTGGTAGAGCACGACCTTGCCAAGGTCGGGGTCGCGGGTTCGAATCCCGTCTTTTGCTCCAAAACCCTTTCCATATTTTTTGGATGGGGTTTTTTTTGACATTTTGTAAAGTGCTTGGTACAGGCTGAGCCTCTTTTTGGTTTTTGACGAAAAGACATGCCCTGGTGGTGGAATTGGTAGACACGCCGGACTTAAAATCCTGTGGCCTTTGTGGCCGTGCGGGTTCAAGTCCCGCCCAGGGTACTAAACGGGAATAAGCTGATTTTTCAGTTTTATTCCCGTTTTTTTTATGTTTGTTTATTGCTGATAATGAGGAAACTATGTCGGAAATAGAATTTACTCTTGTGGTTCGATAATCGTCATTTTTGAACGCATACAAAATTCCGTCCGGAAACACCCTTTTTTGGATGCTCCAAAACGATTTCGAAAAGCTGTCTAAAGAACCGGGGCAGGGTGCCATCTTTTCAGATCATACCAGCTTGGATGCTGCCGAACGGATCGGCAAATTTTACTCGCATCCGGGCAAGGAGGCTGCTGTTCAAAAAAAAGCCCCACAACCGGCGGCTGTGGGTACTTTTCCGAACGGGAAACACCACATCTCTCAAAGGGCGGTATTTCACCATTCTTTCGCTAACCAACCTACTCCAAACTATTCATTATTTTATTGATCTGGTTCCTTTACCCCGTCTTTACCAACTGATCGTCCGGAACAAAATGCAGTACCACCGATATACTGCGATCCCTTATTCTTTTCACCTCCGATGAATTGATCTTGAGCAAATCACCTGCTTCTACCAGCCATTCCAGCAGTTCGGCATCCGAGAGGTACATAGCATAACTTGCCGAAGGTTCAAGTCCCCACCATTCGCTTTTTCCGGAAGAAGGCGGATCTACCAATTCCATCTTTTCCAGTTCTTTATACATTAAAAAAGTGCGGTATCGGAAATGGAACGAAGGCCGGGCAATGCACCGGAGGCCGCTTCGGTAGTAGGACGATGCGGTGTTGTAGGTAAGG
>CALLUQ010000018.1 GCA_938010565.1 uncultured Flavobacteriales bacterium | reverse complement strand
GCCGCACCAAGTTTTGATCTTTTTATCCCGGACTTCTTTGAAAAAGAATCCCTTAGCTATACTAAACTCCTGTTTTTCGCATGGTCCGGAACAAAAATATCGGCAACTTATACGACACAGTACACCTGACTTAACACTAGTCAAGTCAAGCCTACTTTAGCCACACCAATTTTTGATCTTTTTATCCCGTACTTCTTTAAAAAATAATCCCTTAGCTACACTAAGCTCCTATTTTTCGCATGGTCCGGAACAAAAATACCGGCAACTTATACGACACAGTACACCTGACTTAACACTAATTATCGGTAAAAGAGTGAGGTTAAAACCATAAATATCAGAACTTACGCAAACAGGTTATACAGTTGTTGGCCCACAAAACTTTCTTTAATTCGCTGAGTTGTTCAGCCTCGAAACCTTGCAATTTTAACAAATCAGCTTCCGTGAAGTTGGCCAACAGTTTTTCCAATGTTTCTGCCTCTCCGGAAAGGATCAGATAAAGCGGCTTTGAAAACCCGTGCTCGTGCATCGGTGTCCGAAGAAATGCCTCAACAGGAGTGAGGTTTGTTTTTAAATCCTTTTTTTCCATTGTTTTATTGTCCTTCCAATGCTTGTAAAGGTGTTCATTGGTTACCAGCCGGTGCAAAGCTCTGTTGTAAGTCGTACCGATCCAGCTTGCCGGAACTTTCAGTTCATTGGCCAAAACCTGATGCGATCCATACTTCCTGTAAAAAGTAATGGCTTGCATTTCTTCTTTCGTAAGAAAGCAACCATTGCTATGGATCCATTTATCCCAATGGGCCAGATAGGGTTCAAGTACCTGCTCCAATTTTCGTTTGCTGTGCTTAATTGATCGTTTAGGTGGAAACAAATCCGCTGATAATTTAAACCCTTCTATTTCTTCTTTCTTCACGTTTTTCTGGCAATAAGCAATATATAACGACAAAACATGAACATCGTATCCGTGAAATGAGATGTCGATACCCAATCTTCCGAAGGGCGATAAAAGCACTTACTTTATCCAATCGAACCTTCAAAAATAGGGCATGTTTCTTTATCATTTACGGAACTATTTCAAAATGGTTAACCAGAGAATAAAAATTAAGAGTTTTCACTTAGAAAGTAACTTTATGCACATGCAAATTACAACTACGTAATTAATTCCGGTAATCCTGAGAAAAACAAAACATTTATTACCAATACCAACGTTGGCAAATTTGTAATAAAGAGACCAAAGCGACAAATGAAGGTACCATATAGCTTACGGAAATAATTTGTAAAAAGGTAAACAAACCTTAGGCTGATCAGGTAATATTGCTGAACAAAAGAGCAACAAAACAACTTTCGGCTTTTCAAAATGCATCATGGATCAGGCTCCGGTTTGTTAACGCCTGTAATGTTCTGATTTTTTGCGTTTACTATAGCACACGCCAAAAAACTTTCAAGTGCTTGGATTTACTTAACTTAGGGGCAAGACAAACACACTTTTTAAGGATATGATCCTGTGAAACAAATACTTAAAATAATTTCTTTTAGCGCAATAATTCTTTTTGCGATGGGTTGCAATGAGGCAACTCCTGTTGTGGATGTAATGCCCAAAGGATTCATTGTGAATGCGACAGAAGCTAAAAATTTGAAAAGAGATGTTTCTTCCGAAGCAGAAGACAAATCCCGACGTCCAAGCCCACCGGCCCATATAACAGGGAAAATAGGAGAGATCAACATTACGATCAATTACAGTCAGCCCGGTGTCAAAGAACGCCGGATCTGGGGGCATCTGGTGCCTTATGGTCAGGTGTGGAGAACAGGAGCCAATGAAGCTACCTGGATTGAGTTTGACCGGGATGTATTGGTGAACGGTCAGCTGATCAAAAAGGGAAAATACGGCTTATTTACCATTCCTGGAGAGGGCGACTGGACCCTTATTCTTAACAAAGTATGGGATCAGTGGGGTGCGTATGAATACCGCGAAGCAGAGGATGTATTGCGCACTCCGGTAACGCCCGTTATGGTGGAGGAGTCCATTGAAAGATTGGAATTCGGCACTACCGAAAAAGTGAATTTTTCGTGGGAGAAACTTCGCTTTAGCTTTAGTGTGGAACCTACGGATTAAGAACGCTGTTCTTTTATAAAAAGATCAACTAACTCCCGTCAGAATAATTTCCGGCAGCAAGGCGGGCTTTGATTTGTGCCAGGTGTATCTCTTTTTTGTTTTGGCGCAAGGCGATGGCTGTTTTGGTAAAAAACTTGTGCCTGTTGAAAAATTTCACCTGGATCTCATCCCAATGGCGATCTGTTTTCACAAAACCTTGTTCCATAAACTCCTTTTTCAGGGTTTCGGAAATGACGTGGAAATCATCGCGCCCCAGGTAATCAAGGTCAGCATCGCATATAATTTCATCGAGGTGGCTTTTAGGCCGATGTGGTATGGTAGTGGCATAAATAAGGCCTGAGATCACATCTATTTGTTCGGATGTATAACCGAATTGCGGAAGCATTTCACGGCTCATTTCCACACCGACGGGTTCGTTGTTGCTGTATTGGCGTATAAAGCCGGCATCATGATAGAGTGCAGCCGTTTTTAAAAGATAAAGATTTTCATCGGTGATGCCTTCTCTTAGGCCATACGCTTCAGCTGCTTTTGTTACATCGTTTGTATGGTGAACTCCGTGGTAGTAAAGGTTTTTAGGGAGTTCTTTTTTAAGGATGTTGAGAATATGATCCTCGGCATTCCGATAATTGATGTTGGAATACAAAAGTAAGTTCACATAATCCCAGAAACGGGTATTGGGTACAATGCCTTCCTCATCAGCCGACAATGAAGGACGGATCCTGTTCACAAAATACATATCCACCCCTCCTTTGTTTTTGACCGGTACTTTGCCTCTGTAAGTACAGTCGAACAAAGGAGATATGAATTTGTAGGTTTCTCCCGAAATGTTCACTTTTCCCGGCTCGCCACTGGTTTCCATGCGATTGGCTACGTTAACCGTATCGCCCCATATATCGTATGCAAAACGTTTGGTTCCAATCACACCGGCAATGGTTTCGCCAGTATGAATGCCACAGCGCAATTCCCAGTATTGTTCTCCGGCTTCTATTTTCTCTGCTTTGTGTGTTTTCATGTGTGTCTGGATCTCCAACCCAGCCAGTACCGTGTCGATGGGATTGCTTTTGTTGCGGATGGGCAAACCTCCGGCAGCCATATAAGCATCGCCCATGGTTTTTATTTTTTCTACCCCATACTTTTCAATAATTTTGTCAAAAATAACGAACTGATTATCGAGTTCGGTCACCAGGTCTGTTGCTTTGAGTTCTTCTGCAATCTTGGTAAAACCTTTAAAATCGGTAAACATTACCGTTACCCTCCGGTAATTACGGGCTGTGGCTTTTCCGTTTATTTTCAGTTCTTCAACCGTTTCCGACGGAAGAATATTCAACAGCAACTTTTCGGCCTTTTCTTTCTCTGCTTCGATATCCGATTTTTGGCTTTCGATCTTCGCTTTTTGTTCTTCAACCTCTTGGGTTCTTTTGGTTACCAATGCTTCCAGTTTTCGCTTTTGCATTTTGATGGCATTGATGCGATAGCGCAAAGCGCTGATCACAATTCCAATGATAAAAAAGAGGGCTACGATCAGAAACCACCAAGTGTTCCAGAAAGGCGGAGTAATGATAATGGTCAAAACCGCTTCTTTTTCCGACCATTTACCATCGCTGTTAGCCCCTGTTACCCGGAACACATATTTGCCTGGCGGAACATTGGTAAAATAAGCGGTTTGCCGGTTGCCCACTTCGTTCCATTCTTCATCGTAGTTTTCCAGAATATAACGGTAAGTATTATTGGTTGAGTTGGAATAATGCAATGCTGCAAAATCAATGGTAAGGTTGTTCTGCTGGTAACTAAGTTGGATGGAACTGGATAAGGATACATGCTTTTGAAGGGGGCTTTTAGGCCCGCCTACTTCTACGGGTTTATTAAACACCAGAAAGTCGGTGATGACCATTTGAGGGGGCATTCCATTGGAGCGAATCTCTGCCGGATAAAAGGCATTAAAACCATTGATCCCTCCAAAAAACATGCGATTTTCTTTGTTTTTATAAAAAGCACCGATGTTAAACTCATTGCTTTGCAGGCCATCGTTTTCGTGATAATTTTTAAAGCGTTCGGAGGCAATGTAAAAACGCGAAAGGCCATTGTTGGTGCCCATCCACAATTCTCCTATATCATCCGAAAGAATACCATAGATCACATTATTAGACAAACCGTTTTTTTCGGTATAGGTTTTGAATTTTTTGGTTTTGGGATTGAAACGAACCAAACCACAACCATAGGTCCCCAGCCACAAATAACCTGAGCGATCTTCCTGAATGGCCATGATTTCATTGGTGGGTAAATTATCCGGAGTACTGGGATCGGCCTGAAATCGTTCGAAACTTATGTCTCCGGTAACTTTATCAATAATTGCCCGGTTAAATCCACCGCCGTTGGTACCTATCCAAACATCACCACTTTGGCTTTGGAATACTGATCGTATAAGGTTGTGACTGATGGATGTAGAGTCTTTGGGATCGTGTTGGCAAAACCAGAACTGACCGTTTTTTTTGTTTATCCTACTCAAGCCTTCCCGGGTTCCAAACCACATGAACCCTTTTTTGTCTTCCAGAATGGAATACACCCGGTTATCGTTCAGGGTGCTATTTTGGTTGCGGTAATGCACCTGCTCCCATTTTGCTCCCGTACCATTGGCATCAGGGTAAAGTTTAAAAACGCCATCGATCATTCCCACCCAGATCTGACCTACTTTATCGATGTAAACGGAAATGGCACTATTGTCATTATATCCTTTGGGGTTGTATGTTTTTCTGGAAAAATGACGATAAACCATCTTTTTCATATTGATGTGGGTTAAACCCGACCGGTGCCCCACCCATAAGTTGCCTTTTGGGTCTTCGGCAAAGCACCATATATTGTTATCGACCAAACTGTTTTTCTCCCCCGGAATAGTGTTGTAATGACTGAAACCTTGCTTGGCAAGGTCAAATTTACTAATGCCATTGTTTGTTCCCACCCAGATGGATCCTCCCGAATCTTCAAACGCTTCGGCTGTAAAATTGTTAGCCAGCGAGTAAGGCAAACTGTTGTTATGCATATAGCGGGAAAAAGTAGGAGAACCGTTCTCCATTACGACTTTGTTTAATCCCCCGCCATGTGTACAAACCCACAGAAAACCATTTCTATCTGCCAAAACTTTTATTACCGCATTGCTGCTTAAACTGGCCGGTTCTTCCGGATCGTGGTAAAATCGCCTGGCTACATACGTACCGTTATTGTTTTCAAGGCGGTTGAGGCCATTGTTGGTGCCTATCCACAAATATCCGTTCTTACCTTGTGTAATGCTCCAGATCATGTTGTCACTGATGCTAACAGGGTTAAAAGTATCGTACCGCAGTATGGTAAAGTTATGATGGGATGCATTGAATAAACACAACCCTCCACCGTTTGTTCCAACCCACAAGTTTTTATCGGCATCCACAAACAAATCACGAATGGAATTATAAGGCAAGGAGCCGACTTTGCCATCCGCACTATAGTGTGTAAATCCGGCATTTTCGGAAAACTCGGCATCGAGGCAGAAAAGCCCTTTATGTTGTGTTCCCATCCAAATACGCCCCTGCTTGTCTTCTTCGAGTGACCAACTGGCCACGTTACTCAAGTCGATGTTGTTGGTTTTATAGGCACGAAAAGTCCGGGAATCTTTATCAAAAATATTAAGTCCGGATTCGGTAGCTACCCAAATTTTTCCACTCCGATCCTCCAGAATGTCCCAAACGTAGTTGTTTGTAATGGTTTTATCATCAAACGGATCGTTCTTATATACCCTGAACGTGTAGCCATCATAAAGATTGAGCCCATCCTGAGTTCCAATCCAGATGAAACCGTGTTGGTCTTGCTTAATGCAATTAACAGCACTTTGTGAAAGCCCGTCATTTATGGAAAGGTGGTGAAATCGAATGTCCGATTCCTGGCTCCGGCCAAATAGGGGTCCAAAAAGAAGTGTTGTAATAAAAAAGTATAAACGAAATCTTCCCATTCTCAATAACAGTACTTCCGTTTTTTTGGGGTTAGGAATTACGAAAGATAGGAAAACACGATGAAAAGGCAGGATTTTTCGAAAAAAAGAGGTGCCCGCATTTTGAAGATCAATTGCCCGGATCAAAAACACAACAACCTCTTTAGGTGCTTTCATTGCTTTTCCCATCGGTTGTGGCCTTGTTCAGAGGTGGTTTCCCACCCTCCGTTTCGAGGAAATACATGTTCCATAACCATTTCCGGAGTTGGTTTGCGGATGTGATCTTACCCAGCGTTTACCGAGTCAGTCATCGGGCTGATCCGTAAAAACATCCGGCAAACCGTTTACAGAGTGATGTGCCTTTCGATGTATCCCGTCTTTTCCAAAGGGAAGACCTATTTGTTTCTGGTTTGGCAAAGATCCGCTTTTTTGAGTACGGTGTAAGAGCACGCTATCCGTTGCTTGTGCAGAATGGTGTTTTATGCGGAAACAAGTTGATGAAAAGATCTCATGGAAAAAACCGCTCACATAAAAAGAAAACTAGTGTTAAGTCAGGTATAC
>CALLUQ010000017.1 GCA_938010565.1 uncultured Flavobacteriales bacterium | reverse complement strand
TTTGTACCGTAAGTTGTTTTGGGATCTTGGTACCAATGATCTCTTTTTCGATTCTTTCGCCCCATCGAGGGGCTCAGCATCGAGCGAGGAACCTCCCTTAGGCTCATTATTACCCGTAAAATTATTGATTTGATGCCTGGGAATCTTAAGTTTAAAAACAATTTTTCGTTTTTTAATGTTGGAACTCATTTGTATGTGTCCCTGATCCCAAAGCATTTCAAAATTATTTGGGCAAAGATGAGCAATGTTTCCATGCAAACGTTGATTGTTGTAAATTTCCTGGAAGGAGATCAGGTTTTGCTCTAATTCGGTGATGCTCCAAAAGCTAAAGCGCTTAATGGACTTGCAAGAAAAACCCGGACAACAAGTTAAGCCACTTTTTTGAGATTTGTTACTAATTCAAATAGGTTGTAAATTTTAAAGTGACCTTTTATCCCTCCCTTCCCGGGAAAGTCAAAGAAGACAGATACTTCTCATCAAAAATTTCATTGGCCACTTCCAACAGGTCCGAAGCCTGAATGTCATTGATCTTTTGGTAAATCAATTCAATGCTATCCACTGTGTTATAGAGCAACAAACTCTTTCCCAAAGACAACATTACGTTCACCCGGTTTTCACGCCCTAAGGCAATTTGCCCGATGAGTTGTTTTTTTGATCCGCTTAATTGCCTTTCCCCAAGCAATTTATTGCGCATCTTTTTCAAGATCTTCATGATCAGCTGCCGGGTTCTGCCGGAATGCCGTTGATCCGTTCCATAATAAATGGCAAAGAGGCCGGTGTCGGAATAGGAAGTATAAGAAGAATCGATGTTATATGTAAAACCGTATTTCTCTCTGATCTCAAGGTTTAGCCGGCTGTTCATAGCCGGACCCCCCAATATGTTGTTCAATAAGATCAAACCCTGGCGTTTGTCGTCGTTGGCACTGTAAGCCACCGTACCAATGATGCAATGTTCCTGATGTCCGGTACGTTCCGAAACAAGGTGTTGGGGCTGGTATTGGTTGTAGACCGTTCGGTGCATTTTCGAATAATTTGCCGGAAGAGCAACCAGGTATTTATCCAAAACATGGTTCACCTTTTTAAGCGGTATATTCCCGGTAATGCTGAACACCATCCGGTCGGTGGAGAAATGTTGGCTGCGGAACCGGATGAGGTCTTTTACACGAAATCCGCGAACGGTTTCTTCGGTCCCCAAAATATTCCGGCCAATGGAATGGCCTTGAAAAATTTGTTCCTCAAAGTCGTCAAATATTTGTTCGGAGGGGCTATCCAGGTAAGAGTTGATCTCATCGACCACCACTTCTTTTTCTTTGTTGATCTCTTTTTCGGGAAAAGAAGCGTTAAAGCTGATGTCGGCAATGAGTTCTACTGCTTTTTCAAAGTAGCGATTTTGAAAAGATGCATAAATCGTGGTGGCTTCTTTGGTGGTGTAAGCGTTCAGTTCTCCGCCCACTGCATCCAGTCCGCTCAGAATATGATACGCTTTTCTTTTGTGTGTTCCTTTGAATAAAGCATGCTCAATAAAATGCACCAACCCTTGTTCTTCAGGCCTTTCATCTCTTGATCCTGCGCCGATGATCAAACCGCAATGCGCTACATCACTTCCCTTGAACGGATGATGAATAACCCGAATCCCATTCGGAAGGGTATAAATATGAAATTGTTCCTGGCCCATAGATCAGTGCGCAAAGATACGTGTTCGGATGGAGTGTTGGAAGATAAATCGGAAGCTTAATAAGGGCCAACACATCAAGATCAAAGATCAGGAACGTTTTGGCTAAACTACGTTTCAAAATATTTTGCTTATCATATTTTACTAAAAGTGATACACAAGAGCGTTAGATGTAACTATATTTTAGTCAAGTGTTATTGACTATTATAAACAAGGGAAAATGATAATCAAAGAGTGTTTTTAATAACCTACAACCTTATTATGAAAGGTACTCAACCCATCATTTGAGATAGAGAAGCCTTGTATATAACAAGAAGGTAAGGTCTTTTCGTTGGTGTCTCTTTGTTTTTTGCTCTGATGTATGTTATTGATGCAATGCGTTTTATTAATACTTCACAAACCGAACAGTGATCACGCCTTGCGCTCCGTGTAAAGAGACCAAGTAAACCCCTGTTTCCAGATCCTCAATATTCAAGGTAGTTTCACTACCGGTTAAGGTTTTTTCTGCAACAAAACGGCCACTTAAAGAGAGAATGCGAACCGTTTTTGTTTGCGCAGAGGTATGAACCGTAATTCTGTCTTGTGCAGGGTTCGGATAAACATTTAAGAAATCCTGTGCTGTTTCAACGCTTTCGGGCATTTTTTCCGAGCTTGCGGTTTCGAAACTTCTTGCAGGATCATTGGATTCACAACCGGTTATCACCACATCATCCAAATGAAGCCTATCTTGCCTTGAAGTCACAAAATTGATGAAGCGCAGGGTTGTGGTGGCCGTAAACGGACCGGAGATCACCACCGTTTCATTGTGTCGTTCATTGTCTAAAAAATCGGTTCCGAACGTCCAGGTTCTGACGGTATTGTAGGTCACTCCGTTATCCGTAGAAACTTGTAACCCAAACGCATCTGAGTTACCAGACATCCCGTCTGTAATGAAGGAGAAATCCAGGGTGATCTCATCGAAACTGGAAAAATCCAGTGCATCCGTAAATGCATTTGCCGAATTATCTCTGAGGCGAACACATAAGTTGCCGCTGTTGGCAAATGCCGCATCTCTATCGGATCTTCTGGCTCCCATTCCTCTGTTCCAGATGCCTAAGCCGGCCTCAAAGTCTTGTGCATCAAAGGAAATATAATCGCAACCCTCGCAGGCATCCGGAATGCCATTGGCATCGAGGTCCATATGATCGTCGCCATTCGGGCATTGATCGTTTGCATCGCAAACCCCATCGTTGTCGGCATCTGCAAAAGTACCAAGGCAGTTACAATTTGTTCCGTAAACATCATTGACCGTACAGGTATCTCCGTCGTTGCAGGCCGTACCAATTAAAGCATCGTCAACATCAGAGCATTGATCGTTTGCATCGCAAACCCCGTCGTTGTCGGCATCTGCAAAGGTTCCTGCGCAATTGCAGTGGTTGTCAAAAACATCATTTATGGTGCAGGGATCGCCATCATCGCAAGCATTGCCAATGGTTGCCCCTCCTCCGCAATCTGCAGGAATAAAGGGATCGCTCCACTTTAGGTTGGTTAATAAAGTATGGTCGGTCAGTGTTAAAAGGAACGCTTTTAAGGCCGCTTTTTCTTCCGGGGTGTAATTTAATCTTTTGGGAGTGCCGTCGGGGTTTCTTAGGCGTTGGTCCAAATTCGGATGTGCCTGAATGCTATCGCTATAAAAATCAATGACCTGATCCAGTGTCTGAAACCGACCATCGTGCATGTGAGGAGCCGTCATTTCGATGTTGATTAAGGAAGGGACTTTGAATTGGCCAAAGTGATTGGGATTGCCGGTTACTTCCCCTCTGCCTTGGTCGGCATATACCAGATCCAAACCAATGTTTCTCATCGCTGCGGGAATAAAAATGCTCCTGGTGTGGCAGGATTGGCAATTGCCCCGTTCAGCATCTCTGAACAAAGCTTTTCCTAAATTTTCCTGTTCGGTAAAATTGGGGAAGTTATTGTTTTGATTATTTGCCAGCTCCAGTCCCTGTGCGAATTTGGAATCGTAAGTGGTCATGGAGTACATGAATTGGGCAAGTGCTTTGGCCACGCGGTCTGAAGTAACGGTTGCATCGCCAAAAGCCGCGGTAAACAACGGCTGGTAGTAAGGCGTATTGCTAATTCTAAGCTCTAATTCACTCAAAGTCAAGCCCATTTCCAATTCGTTTTGAATAGGACCAAGTGCCTGCTCCTCAAGGCTGTTTGCACGGCCGTCCCAAAAGAATTGCGAATTGCCCATAAACCGGACATGTGCCAGGCCCATCGAATTTCTTCCGGTTAAACCGCCCTCAAATCCGGTACTGAATTGGGCGGGATCGGAAAAGCCAGATGCTTGCTGATGGCAGGAAGCACAGGAAATGGTTTGGTTTTGAGAGAGTGCTTTGTCGTAAAACAAAACCCGCCCAAGCGTAGCCCCTGCATCCGTTAGCTGGTTATCCGCAGGCATGGTTTCGATTTGAGCAAGGTTGTTGAGTACGGAAGGCGGCAGATCAATATCTGCATAATTGTAAGGAGTGGCAGGTAAAATGGGCTCTTCCGAAGCACTCCGAACAAATTCCAAACCTGCAAACCCCGTAACGATGAGGCCAATCAATAATAAACTGCTTAGAGTAGTGAACCGCATAATGGCATGGTTGATAATGAACGTAAAATGAACTTGACAATCAAACATATAGGATTAAAAACAAAAAAACCAAGCCAAACGCATAAAAATTAAAACCTTTTAAAAGCGTTCGGGGTTTACGGAAGTGCCGTATCTTTTTTTTCAGAAGCAATATTGGTTGGCATCAATCACCGTTTGTGCAATGGAACGGCGCATTTTTTTGTAGTTCTGCGGCTCCATCTTGGTAAACCGGCGCATGCCCATTAACATCATGCGTTGTTCATCGCCTTCGGCGAAAGCATAAAGGGCTTCTTTACCCGCCTTGTGAATGGCTTCTGCTGCTTCGAACAACGTCGTGTGCATCATCCGGAGGTATATTTCGTCAGCTGCTTCACCTTGCATGCGGAAGATCTTTTCGGCCCGCAAAACCACCGATTCGGCCACATACGTATGCATGGCCATATCGCAGATATGCATCAGTATTTCTTGTTCTTTGACCAGTTCCGTCGTCAGTTTTTGAGCCGCAGCTCCCGCCACCATCAAAACCGACTTTTTAAAGTTGGCCAGTGTTTTCTTTTCAGCCATGAACGGGGTATTGTCCATTGCATCAAAATCGGGAACCGACATCAGTTCGTCGGCCACCTTCATCGCAGGCCCCATTAAGTCCAATTCGCCATTCATCGCTTTTTTGAAGATCATTTGTACCGCCAGCATGCGGTTGATCTCGTTGGTTCCTTCAAAAATGCGGTTGATGCGTGCATCGCGATAAGCACGTTCCACATTGGTTTCGGCAGAGAACCCCATACCGCCGTGGATCTGAACGCCTTCGTCTACTACAAAATCAAGTACTTCGGAACCATATACCTTCATCAGGGCACATTCTGCGGCGAATTGTTCAATGCCTTTCAGGTTGGCTTCGCCCTTTTCCATTCCACCGGCTTCCAACGCACAAATTGCATCATCGATGTTTTGGACCACCCGGTACGTAGCCGATTCAAGGGCAAAAACCTGACGGGCCATTTCGCCCAACTTGTGTTGAATGGCTCCATATCCGGAAATGGGATGGCCAAATTGTTCTCTTTCGTTGGCATATTGAACGGTTTGTGTAATCGTTTCTTTGCACCCTCCCATGGCACCACCGGCCAGTTTGATGCGGCCAATGTTAAGAATATTGATTGCGATCTTAAACCCCTTGTCCCGTTCATAGAGCAGGTTTTCAACCGGTATTTTTACATCGTTAAAAAAGACCTGGCGGGTAGAAGAGCCTTTGATGCCCATTTTCTTTTCTTCGGCATCCAGCGTGAGTCCTTCAGATCCTTTTTCCACGATAAAAGCACTGAGGTTTTTATCGTTGTCGATCTTGGCAAATACGATGAATATATCTGCAAACCCTGCATTGGTAATCCACATTTTTTGGCCGTTGAGGAGGTAGTGTTTCCCCTCTTCGGTCAATACCGCTTTGGTTTTTCCGGAGTTGGCATCCGATCCCGATCCGGGTTCGGTTAAGCAATAGCAAGCTTTCCATTCTCCGGTAGCCAGTTTGGGGATGTATTTTTCCCGTTGTGCCCGGTTGCCGTAATACAAGATGGGCAAGGTGCCGATTCCCGTATGTGCACCATAGGCTACGGAAAAAGAATGTCCTGCTCCTGCTGCTTCGGTAGCCAGCATGGCCGTTTTGAAATCCACACCCATGCCATTCAATTCGGCCGGAACCGACATGCCCAATATGCCCAGTTCCCCTGCTTTTTCCAGCAGAGAAGCCATAAGCCCTTCTTCCATTGCATCAATGCGATCCAGGTTAGGGCTGATCTCTGTTTTGATAAAATCGTGGCAGGTTTGGGCGATCATTTTTTGTTCTTCATTCCATTCTTCCGGAATAAAAATATCGTTGGCATCCGTTTCACGAATCAAAAATTCACCGCCTTTCAGGGCGGTTTGTGTAGTGTTGGAAGTATCTGACATGGTTCTTTTTTTGATAGTGATCAATTCAATAATTCGAAAACGCCTGCCGCACCTTGTCCGGTTCCGACGCACATGGTTACCACACCATATCGTTGGCCTCTGCGACGCATTTCATTCAACAGTTGCACCGATAGTTTGGCTCCGGTACATCCGAGCGGGTGGCCCAACGCAATGGCACCGCCGTTCACATTTACGATTTCCGGGTTCAGATCCAATTCGCGCAATACTGCAACCGACTGGGAGGCAAAAGCTTCATTCAGTTCAAAAAGGTCAATATCCCCCATGGTTAATCCGGCTCTTTCAATTGCTTTTGGAACAGCAGCTACCGGTCCTATGCCCATGATCCGGGGGGCCACTCCCGCTGCATGATAGCTGCATATACGGGCAATGGGTTCTGCCTTCAGTTCTTTTAGCATATTTTCCGAAACCACCATCAAAAAGGCTGCTCCATCGGAAGTTTGTGAAGCATTACCCGCAGTTACCGAACCGTTCTGAGCAAATACCGGACGAAGCCGTGCCAGTGCATCAGTACTGGTACCACGGCGGGGTCCTTCGTCCGTATCTACTACAAACGATCTGGTTTGCCGTTTTTCGTTTTTATCCAGATACACCTGCTCTACCGTAACCGGAGCGATATCCGCTTTGAAAAGGCCTGTATCTATGGCATGGAGGGCGCGGTTGTGCGATTCGAATGCAAACGCATCCTGATCCTCCCGGCTGATGTTGAACTCCCGGGCTACTGCTTCAGCCGTAAGGCCCATGCTCCAATACCACGTAGGGTTTTTCTTTCCTACACCGGCATGGGGCACAACGCGCCATCCGCCCATGGGAACTGCGGTCATGGATTCGGTACCGCCGGCAATGATGCAATCGCTCATTCCCGAATGGATCTTGGAAGCAGCGATTGCGAGGGCTTCCAGTCCGGAAGCGCAATAACGGTTCACGGTCATGCCCGGAACTTGATCGGTATTTAAGCTCATCAGAGAGATCAAACGAGCAACGTTTAAGCCTTGTTCCGCTTCGGGCATGGCGTTTCCTACGATCAGATCGTCGATGCGTGTTTGGTCCAGTTGCGGAAAATCATTCAGGAGATGGCCGATCACCGATACGGCGAGGTCATCCGGACGGGTAAAGCGAAAACCGCCTTTTTTGGCTTTGCCCACTGCTGAACGATAACCTCCGATTATATATGCATCCATAAGGTTTGGATTTTTAAAAGAATGATTTTTTTGCTGCTAGTTTCTTAATACTTTACCGGTCTTGAGAATGGATTCGATGCGTTCCAATGTTTTGCGTTTGGAACACAGGTGGAGGAATGCTTCCCGTTCCAGTTGGAGTAAATACCGTTCGCTTACCAAGGTGGGTTCGCTCAGGTCGCCACCACACATTACAAAACCGAGTTTTTCGGAAATGTATGCATCGTGTTCCGAAATGTAATGGCCGGAAAGCATGGAATTGGCACCCACATAAACAATGCCCAATCCTTGTTGACCAGGTACCCGGATGTCTTTTCGTTCGACGGGCCGGGTGTAGCCTTTTTCCACCATGGATAAAGCAGATGCTTTGGCGCGGGCCAACTGATGTGCCCGGCTCACTACGGCTTCATCCTTCCCCTCACGCAAATACCCCAAATCAAACGCTTCGGAAGCGCTGGCTGAAACTTTGGCCTGGCCAATGGTAAGAAAGCGGTTGCGGAAGGCATTGATCTCCACATCGCCCTCCTGAAGAGCATCGGCATGGCGAAGCACAAATTCTTTGGTTCCGCCGCCGCCGGGAATGAGGCCCACACCAAATTCGACTAATCCCATATACGTTTCGGCGTTTGCCACTACTTTATCGGCGTGCAGGCACAGTTCGCAACCACCGCCCAGGGTCATGCCATGCGGAGCGACAATCACAGGAACGGAGGAATAACGCACACGCATCATGGTATTCTGAAAAGCCTGAATGGCAAAATTGAGTTCGTCCCATTCCTGCTCTACGGCCAGCATAAAGATCATGCCTACATTGGCTCCGGCACTAAAATTTTCACCGTCGTTCGAGATCACCAGTGCTTTGTATTCCTTTTCAGCCAGGTCAATCGCTTTTTGGATGCCTTGTATAACCGCCCCGCCGATGGTGTTCATTTTGGTCGACCATTCGAGGTGGATCACTCCATCGCCCAAATCAACAAGGGTACAATCGGAGTTGCTCCAGAGGGTGCCGGTTTTGCGGATATTTTCGAGTACAATAAGGTCTTCCTGACCAGGGATGACCTGGTATTTGCCGGTTTCAAAGTCCCAGAAATATTTTACCCCATCCGTTACTTTGTAAAAGGTAGCGGCACCGCTCTCCAACATGTTGTATACCCACTGCGCCGGTTTTTTGCCTGCTGCTTCCATGCCGGAAATGGCTTCCCGAACGCCTATGGCATCCCAAGCTGCAAAAGGCCCAAGTTCCCAACCAAAACCTGCTTCCATAGCATCATCGATCTTGTACAATGTATCGGTAATTTCAGGAATGCGGTTCGAGACATAAGCAAACAAACCATGGAAGGATCTTTGGTAAAATTCACCTGCACGGTCTTTGCCGTTGTAAAGCATTTTGGTCCGTTTTTTCAGGTTGTCAACCGATTTGGTCGTTTCAAGGGTTGCAAATTTTACCTTTTGTTTCGGAGCATATTTCAGGGTAGCAAGGTCGAGGGACAGGATCTGGCTTTTACCGTTTTCATCTTTTACTTTTTTGTAAAAGCCTTGTTGGGTTTTGCTGCCCAGCCAATTGTTGTTCACCATGGCGGAAATATAATCCGGCAGGGCAAACAAAGCATTGGCTTCGTCGTGTGGTGTATTTGCTTTTAAGCCATTTGCCACATGTACCAGGGTATCGAGGCCCACCACATCGCAGGTGCGAAAGGTGGCTGATTTCGGGCGGCCCAGCACCGGCCCGGAAAGCTTATCCACTTCATCCACGGTCAGGTTCATTTCCTTCACAAGGTGGAAAAGGGCCACCATGGAATAAACCCCGATACGGTTGGCGATAAAAGCCGGTGTATCTTTACAGAGAACCGTGGTTTTCCCCAGAAAACGGGCACCATAATCCATAAAAAAGTGCACCACATCCGGATCGGTTTCCGGCGTGGGTATGATCTCCAGCAGCTTGAGATAACGCGGCGGATTAAAAAAATGTGTTCCACAGAAATTTTTGCGGAAATCTTCGCTCCGGCCATCCGTCATCATCCGGATGGGAATGCCTGAGGTATTGGAAGTGATCAGTGTTCCCGGTGTACGGTGTTGTTCTACTTTTTCAAAAAGGCGCTTTTTGATATCGAGGTTCTCAATGATGGCTTCGATGATCCAGTCGCATGTTTGAATGGCAGCCAGGTTGTCGTCGAAGTTGCCGGTGGTAATTTGTTTTGCGAACGATTTCCGGTAAATAGGGGAGGGGTTGGACTGAAGCGCAAAGCGAAGAGAATCGTTTACCACACGGTTGCGCACCTCCTGATCTTTTAATGTTTTGCCTTTGGCTTTCTCAGCATCGGTCAGTTGGTGCGGAACCATATCCAGCAGGATCACTTCCAGACCAATGTTGGCAAAGTGACAGGCAATTCGGGAACCCATCACTCCGGAGCCCAGAACGGCTACTTTTTTAATTGTACGCTTCATTCGTAATGTCGGACTTTTCATTTGCGTATCAGGCGGTTTCTTTTTTAAATGCGTTTTCGTTCTCCAGTAATTCGTTTACTTTACCGATCACTTCGAAGAAAACCTCCAATTTTTTTTCGGGTACATGTTCTTGTATAAGGTGATTGAACCGAAGTACCGTATCCTTGCTTATTTTGCGCTTTTGTATTCCTACGCGAGTAAGGCAGATGCGCACTTTGCGTTTGTCAACAGGATCAGGCCGGCGAACGATCAACCCTTTGGCTTCCATGGTTTTTAGGGTTCGGGTTAAACTGCGTGGTTCCATTCCCATCTTTGGGCCAAGCTTGGTAGAAGGTGTACCTCTTTCCACATCGATGTTGAGCAAAACATAGCCAACAGACATGGTAAGGTCGTGTTTTAAGGCTTCGTTATTGTACATGCGGGAGATGCGGTGCCAAATCCAGCGAATTGGAAAATCAACGGTATCTTCTGGTTTCATTCAAAATATTTGAGTGAACCAAATATAAAAATAAATGTTATGCACGCATAACAAGTTTGTAAAAATTTACAGGAAACTTCCTGTTTTCAGGCAGGTGTTGCAGGCAAGTTGGGAAGCGTTGTTCATGTAAAAAAGTCCGGTTCATTCGGAAAGCGTAAAGTGCTCTGGATAAAAACCGGACCTTTTGTTTCTGCTGGTGCCGGTAAGAATTGTAGTGCTTTTACAAACGGATTATTCTTTTAGCTCCGTTGTTATTTTTACTTCCGAATGCAAGGTTCGGTGTACCGGACATTTATCTGCTATTTGAAGCAGTCGCTTTTTTTGCGAGTCATCCAGATGGCCTTTTAAGATCAGTTTTTTATCAAAAAAATCGATCCTTGCCTTGCTGTTTTCGCAAGTATCGCAATCCTTTGCGTGATCTTTTTTGTGGTTGACATGTACCGTTGCCTCCTGCAGATCCCAACCTTTGCGTTTTGCGTAAAGCTGAAGGGTTAACGTAGTACACGCACCGAGTGCTCCGGCCAGTAGATCGTAAGGCGTAGGCCCAAAATCGTTGCCGCCTGCAGATGCAGGTTCATCTACCGTAAGGTGGTGTTTACCCGCTTGCACATCGGTGGTGAGGCTTTCGTGGCCTGTGCGCACCGAAACCTGCCCTTCCGGGATCAGGGGTGCTTTTTGATGGTTGGTCAGGTATCGGCTGGCCCAGGTGGCGATCACTTCCCCCACGTAGATGGAATCTTTTTTCTGAGTCAGTAAATGATCGGCACCATCGAGCGAAATAAAGCTTTTGGGGTGATGCGCCGCTTTGTAGATGGAGGCTGCATTTGCTATGCCCACAGTAGTATCCTGAGGCGAATGGAGCACCAGCAAAGGCCGGCGAAGCGATTTGACCACTTCACTCATTCTGCGGTTTTGCAGATCCTTCACAAAAGTATCTTTGATGGTAAAAGGGCGGCCTCCGATAAAAACTTCCGCATAGCCTTTTTCTTCGATGGATCCGAGGGAATCGGTAAATAAATGCGAAACATGTTCCGGATCGCCGGGGGCACCAATCGTAACCACAGCCCAGACGCTATCCAACTGAGCTGCAGCAAACGCAACAGCCGCTCCGCCCAAAGAATGTCCGATCAGCATGCAGGGTGCCTGGTAATGCGTTTCCAAAAATTTAGCCGCATGGATCAGGTCTTCTACGTTGGAAGAAAAGGTGGTATTGCCAAAATCGCCTGAGCTTTCGCCCAGTCCGGTAAAATCGAAGCGCAGTACTGCAAACCCTTTTAAGGTTAATGCCCGGCTGATGTTGCGTACGGCACTCAGGTTTTTGTTACACGTAAAGCAGTGTGCAAAAATGACATAGCTGTGCGGAAGTTCAAATTCCGGAATGTCGAGACGGCCTGAAAGTTGAAGGCCATCCGCATTGATAAAAGTAATTTTTTCGAAGCCCATAGCAGTGTTGTTATCCTAGCTAAAGATAGTCTTTGGCAGGTACAACAAATGTCGTGAAAAAGGCATTTCCTATAGCGATCAAATGCGATTTTTCCGAATTTAACCTCCGGTCCGGCAAACGCATTTAAATTTTTGAGTAACCTCTCCGGATCCGGAGGATCCTGTCCTGCTTTTTTTCGTTTGGATGGTGATAGCACTACCCTCCCTTTCTATGATTACGTTTCAATATGTTAAAAGTGGTTGAGGGGTAGTGTTGGGTTTTTTCATACTTTTCGATGAAGACCTTATTATCATCTTCCCCAACTCTCTCGCAAGCGTCTCGCTTGTGAGATGATAGCTATGCCGAACCACCAGGCAAATGATTGAAAAAATACCATTTGGCTTGTGAGGCTCTAAATAGAGTCTGTCTATAAATTACTAAAACAATAATAATCAACAAATTGTGAGGGTTTTGTGGAGCAAATTGTAAGAGCAGCGATCTACAAAGAATTCAAATCCTTTACTTACCGGGAACTGGAATACGCACAATCAGATTCAAGAATTTGCGCCACGTTTATCCAGCTTGACGAGCGTAAGCCTTACAGTTTTCAGGTATTTCAGAAATATATTTCTAAGATAAAGCAAGAGTCTTTGCAGCAACTTTTGGTAGCCCTTAACCAAATAGCTATCGAAGAAGAGCTGGAAGATGTGAGTGCTATTCGTATGGATAGTACAGTGGTAGAGACCAACATCCATTATCCTACGAATAATTCATTGGTATGGGATTGTATAAAAGAAGCACAAAGATTGTTGGGCCATTTAGCCCGAAAAGAAAACATTAAGGTCATCAATTATACTTCAGGAGCCAAATCCAACTATTTCCTGATCAACAACTCCAAAGCCAACAAGCAGGTGGCCCTGTTTAAAAAACAGTTGGTGTTGTTTACCAAGAGCATCAATCAGGTGGATAAATTGGTTAAAAAGAAAGATTATAATTCATCGAAAAGTTTGGTTTTAGTAGAAGAACTTGGACAACTTCTTCCTTTGATGAAGCAAGTTTATTCGATGACTTACCGGAAACAAATCAAAGGAGAACAGGTTCCCAACGATCAAAAGTTGTTTTCCATTTACGAGTTGCATACTGACATTATCGTGAAAGGTGGCCGGGAAGTGCTTTTTGGTCATAAAGTCAACCTTGCTGATGGAAAAGGTAAGCTGATATTAGACTGCCAGGTATTAACAGGAAACATCTCCGACACTCATTTATTCAACAGCACCATAGAAAGGGTAAAAGAAAATTACGGACATATTCCTAAAAGTGTGGCCGCAGACGGTGGATATGCCAGCAAAGCCAATCAAAAACAGGCTGTTAAACAAGGGTTGGTCAACGTAGTGTTCAACAAGGTAGTGGGCAGTCTGAAGAATTTGACCCGCAGCAAGAATATGCAAACCCGACTGAAGAAGTGGCGTAGTGGGATAGAATCGACCATTTCCAACCTGAAACGAGGTTTTAATATATCTCGTTGTAACTGGAAAGGATGGGAACACTTCCAGTCCAAGGTATTATGGTCGGTAATTGCCTACAATATTCGGGTGATGACCGGCTTGGTTATTGCCAAAATATAGACAAAAAGCCTTCCAATAAACACCATCAGGGGATAGCTATGTCTGATCGGCAGAAAAAAGACTGATTTTTATGTTTTGGTGACGCTATAGCAACCAAAATATCCGCTTTAGAATAAAAATAAGAAGAAAATGGAATAAATGAATGAAATCTTAAGTTGGATAGGGGGAATTTTCTGAAATTTAAAAGCAAATTCCTGACTTTATAGACAGGCTCTATT
>CALLUQ010000016.1 GCA_938010565.1 uncultured Flavobacteriales bacterium | reverse complement strand
TGGGTGTGCACATCCACCTTGCTCCGGTGGCAGATGAAAACACTACCGCCGATCATCCGGCAACCCACCGCCGCGCTTTTGGCGAGGATTCCTCTGCCGGGGCAAAAAAATGGCAGGTCTGTATGCGCGGCCTGCAAGATGGCGGCATCGTAACAAATGCCCGTTTGTTGCGCCACGAAACGGATCCCGGAGACCTGGCTTTTTCAGACGTTCCGAACATCCGCGAAATTTCGGTTTCCGGACCGCCTGGCGAACCGGATGTTAAAGCGGTTCTGGCAGGCAATGATGTATTGCTGGTTGCGAAAGAAGTACCCCTGGCCATTCGGAAAATAAAAAAGGCCGTGGAACGCGGAGCGGTTTCTCTGGCCGAGATCGACCAACGATGCCGCCGGATATTATGGGCCAAATCCCGGATGGGATTACCACACCGGAACCCTGTAAAAACAGCCAACCTCCACAACGACCTCCACCACAACTCATCCGTTGCCATACAACACCAACTGGCTGCTAATGCTCTCACTTTAGTGAAAAATAAGCACCACCTGTTGCCTCTCAAAAACCTCGATACGTTAAACATAGCGTTGGTATCTTTTGCAGAAAAAGGGTCCGGCTATCCGGCGTTTCAGGCTTCGCTTGATCGGTATGCGCCCATTCGCACCTTTACAGCGGGCCTTCGGCCTTCGCCGGAAGAGATCGGTATGCTGAAAAAAGAACTGGAGCCTTTTAATCTGGTATTGGTGAGCATTCATGCCGAAAACCACATTCCTTCCCGGGATTTTAGTGTTTCGCAGGCGGTGGTGGGTTGGATGGATAGCATTCAAGCTTTAAAAAAGGTGGTACTCCATTGGTTTGCCCATCCGGATGCTTTCAGGCAATTGAAAGGAGCCGGTAAACCGGATGCGGTGGTGATGGCGTATCAGGATGATGCTGCGATCAACGATTTGTCTGGCCAGTTGATTTTTGGAGCAATACCCGCCAGAGGCCGTTTGCCGGTAGATATATCCGACGATTTTAAAACCGGCGATGGCATTCAACAGGAAGGCAGTGTCCGTTTTCAATACACCGTTCCGGAATGCCTCGGCATCAAAACGGAAGACCTCGCCGAAATTCGCACCATCGTAGAAGAGGGCATGCGCGAAAAAGCCTTTCCGGGATGTCAGATCCTGGCAGCCAAAGACGGAAAAGTTTTTTATCACAAATCGTTCGGGTACCATACTTACGAAAACCAACGTCCGGTAAACCGGAACGATATTTACGATCTGGCTTCCGTTACCAAAATTGCTTCCACTACCGCATGCATCATGCATTTGGAAAACCGGGGTTTGATCCGTACGGACAGTACTCTGGGGCATTATGTGCCCGATTGGGTGGATTCCACGGCTTTTGAAAACATCGACCTGCGGCAGATGATGGCCCATCAGGCGGGTTTGGTTCCATGGATCCCATTTTATTTAAACACGTTGCAAGAAGGCCAACTGCGCAACGATCTATACAGCAGCGTACCCAACAAGGTATTTGATACCCGCGTGGCCGAAAACCTCTATATCCGAAGCACGTACAAAGATTCCATCATGCAACGGATCATCGGAAGTACGCTGGGCAAAAAAGAGTACCGATACAGCGACCTGGGGTATTATTTTCTGCAGGAGATCGTTCGGCGTAGATCGGGCATGCCGGTCGATGTGTTGGCAGAACGTGTTTTTTACCGGCCTTTGGGGTTACACCGCATCGGGTTTAACCCCCGGGAATGGACCAGCATTCAAAACATTGTACCCACCGAATGCGATACGGTTTTTCGCCAACAGCTGATACATGGAGACGTACACGATCCGGGTGCCGCCATGATGGGGGGAGTAGGCGGCCATGCCGGTTTGTTCTCCAATGCCAACGACCTGGGGGTTATGTTGCAAATGTTTCTTGAAAAAGGAAGGTATGGCGGAAAACAATGGATTGCCGACAGTACCATCGATCATTTTACCACCGCGCATTTTTTACACGATCAGAACCGCCGGGGATTAGGGTTTGATAAACCGGCAAGAGACGGAGGACCCGGCCCTACCTGCGATAGCATTTCCCTGAACAGTTTTGGCCACAGCGGATTTACCGGAACCATCGGGTGGGCCGATCCCGATCAAGGCATTGTTTATGTATTTTTATCGAACCGTACCTATCCGGATGCCACCAACCGTAAGCTGATCACGATGAATATCAGAACACAAATTCAGCAGGTGATCTATCAGGCGGTCGGAAAAACGGAGAAAGCCTCCGGTTGATGATACAAAAAGAAGGTTTGGAATGATGAAGATCGGAATAGCGTGTTACCCCACATTTGGCGGAAGCGGAGTGGTGGCTACAGAGTTGGGAAAGGCACTGGCAGCAAAAGGCCACCACATCCATTTTATTACTTACAGCGAGCCGGTTCGGCTGGGCACATTTTCCCGCAACATTACGTATCATGAGGTACGGGTATCGGATTATCCCCTTTTTGATTACCAGCCGTATGAGTTAGTGCTCACCAGCAAAATGGTGGATGTAGCCACTTATGAGCATCTTGATCTGTTGCACGTACATTATGCCATTCCGCATGCATCTGCTGCCTTTATGGCACAAAAAATATTGAGATCCCGGAACAGGGAACTGCCTTTTATTACCACCTTGCATGGCACCGATATCACCCTGGTAGGCAAAGACCCGTCTTTTGAGCCGGTCATTACTTTTGCCATCAACCATTCCAATGCAGTTACGGCGGTTTCCGATAGCTTGAAACAAGATACCTACCGGCATTTCGGAGTAAACAGAGACATCGATGTGATCCCCAATTTTATCGATACCAGCCGTTACACCCTTAACGGCCGATCGGAAAAACTGCGGAACATTTATGCACCGGACGGAGAGTTTATCATCACACACATCTCCAATTTCCGAAAAGTAAAACGGGTGGAAGATGTCGTACATGTTTTTGCAAAGATCCGTCAAAAAAAGCCTGCTAAATTGTTGTTGGTAGGCGATGGTCCGGAGCGGGTCCGGACGGAACAATTGTGCCGTGATCTGAAAATCTGTGCCGATGTTAAACACCTCGGAAAACTCAAATCAACCGAAGAGGTACTGGGCATTTCGGATCTGTTCCTTTTGCCTTCGGAGTTTGAAAGTTTTGGTTTGGCAGCCCTGGAGGCCATGGCTTGCGGTGTTCCCGTAATTTCTACCAATACCGGCGGATTGCCCGAAGTAAATATACATGGCGTTTCCGGCTGTTTGGCCGATGTTGGCGATGTGGATGCCATGGCGGAGCATGCACATCGTATCCTCAAAAATGCAGATTCGCTTGCAAAATTTAGAGCGGGAGCCCTACAGATGGCGCGTACTTTTGATGTGGAAAGGGTGTTACCGGTTTACGAAGCGTTATACGAAAGGGTGATCGGAGAAGGAGCGGAAGGGGGATGATGTAATATACCGCAAAGCTGCCAGAGCAGCCTTGGATCTTTTTTTAATTGACAAGCAACTCGTATAAGTGTTTACAAGCTTCAGATTCACTATTAAAGGTTTTAAAAAAGATGGATTGCCGAAAAAGCTTTTGCATGGATAACATCTTGCGTTTTTTCAGATCAAGTCGTCTGAAAAAAGCCACGAAGCGGGAAACAACACGATCGGCAATGTTGAGCATTGGCCGATAAACGTTCGGAGCATCTTTTACCCCTTGATCCTATTTTTTCTCCGGCTTGAAATATTTTTTTCAATGGTCTTTGCTAAAATGAAAATAGCGACTATCTTTGCCACCGCTTTTTCGGTCGAAAGGCTTTAAAAAGCACCAAAAGACTCGGTAGCTCAGTTGGTAGAGCATCTCCCTTTTAAGGAGAGGGTCCTGGGTTCGAGCCCCAGCCGAGTCACTTAACAAGTGAAATACAAAAAGGTCATTTTTAATCTGAAAATGGCCTTTTTTTGTGTTCCGGATTTGCCGAAAATTCCCGGTATCCAACCGGTTGACGGGGCTTTTACAAGAGGTTTGTGCAAACCCGCATAATGATGGGCTGTGGTAGCTGTCTTTCGTATTCTTTTCCCGAATGAAAAACACCAAAGATCAAGGCCGGAACCCGTTGAGGCGACCCACTCGCTCTATTCCTTGGTTACACGACCCGAGCAGTGTTGGGGCGGGTAGATGTTTTGTGAGAAGGCAGCAACGGCAAAAAACAAACGTTTGCCCAAAATGACACGAAGTTCACAGATGAGGCCCTGCATTTTTTTCAGACGTGATCTGAAAAAAAGCCGCGAAGCGGGAAACAACATACAATGGTGTGACCGGCCTGTGGGTTCGTTGGGCACATAAAGCACCTAAAACAGAACCAAAAGTAAAAGCCAGGTTCCGGCTACAAAGCATTGCCTCACCCTTTCAGCCGAACAAATTCGCCTGAAAAAAATCTGATTTTCGTTTGCTTTACTTACCTTCCGAAAGGAATCCACTATTCCATTTTCACTTGTAATTTGGATTCCACCATAAAAATCCCCTACCTTTGCTGGGTTGAAATTATATTAGCTCACACATACTATCTCACACATGAAAAAAAACAAACTTTTATTTCTTGCTTTTTTATCTTGTGCATCTCCATTTGCGTTGCATGCACAAAATAATGCTGAGGCAAAAGCCAGTTACCACGGAACGGTTTCCTCAGTGGAATATGTTCCATCTATGGCATCCAGGCCCGGAGATCTTATTCCTTCTGATAATTCTTTCAGGGAGGCCAAAGACAAAAGATCATTGCCTCATCAAATTATCCGGGGCAAAGATCCACAAACGAAAGACGATTATTTCGTAAGGAACAGGCATGAAAAAGAACAAAGCATGAGCAACAGGGCAGCCGACCTTGTATTTGATGCCTATTCATCCGGTTCTCAACCCACAGATCCCTCTCTGGCTGTTGGCCCCAACCATGTAATGGTGGTTTTTAACACAGGGTTTGCCATTTACGATAAATCCGGAAATCAGTTGCAGGGACAAACCGCTCCCAACCCGGCCATTTTCCCCAGCGGCGGTTGTTGTGATCTAACCGCTTCCTACGACAATGCAGCCGACCGGTGGGTCCTTTCTTTTCTAGGTTCCGGTGCTCAGATAGCCGTTTCGGATGGCCCGAACCCCCTTACTGCAGGCTGGTATGTTTATACCATTTCAGCCATCAATGACTATCAAAAATTATCGATCTGGAGTGACGGGTACTATATGACCGATAATACAAGCTCTTCCAATAAGGTATGGGCGCTGGAAAGGTCGGCCATGTTAAACGGAGATGCAAATGCTCAGATCCTTGGTTTTAACCTGCAGGGAATTGCAACATTCGGCTTCTACAGCCCTCAGGCATTTAATGTAACCGACAGCAACTTACCTGCCGCCGGCGGTGCTCCCATTGTATACATGCAAGACGATGCATGGAGTGGAGTATCCACGGATCACCTCAAATTATGGACCATTGACGTGGATTGGGCCAATGCCTCGAACTCTACCATTTCCGCTCCACAACAAATGAATATAACGCCTTTTATCGGTGTTTTCGACAACGGAAGTTTTTCAAACCTGACACAACCCGGAGGTGTGAATATTGATGCCTTACAGGCTACCATTATGAATCAGGCCCAGTTCAGAAAGTTTGCTACACACAATTCGGCCGTTTTTAATTTTGTGGTGGATGTAGATGCAAGCAACGGAGAACGTGCAGGAGTACGCTGGTTTGAGCTTCGCCAAAGCGGAGACAACCAACCCTGGACTTTATACCAGGAAGGAACCTATACTGCCGCAGACGGAAAACATGCCTGGAATGCCAGCCTCGCAATGGATGACCAGGGAAACATCGGCATGGGATATACGGCCATGTCCGGACCTTCCTCCTCAAATACCAACGTAAGAGTCAGTTCTTATTATACGGGAAGACTGAGTAACGATCCGCTCAATACCATGACGGCTTCGGAAGAACTCATCGCAAACGGGAACAGCAACATCCCAGGTACAAGGTACGGCGATTACAGTAAGGTCGATCTGGACCCATCCGATGGAAAATCCTTCTGGTTTATCAACGAGTATATGAACAGCGGAAGAAAAGGCGTGGTTGGCGTATTCCAGATCCAGCCGGATGCACCGGATACAGAAGCACCCACTACTCCCACCAACCTGATCGCCAATAACATTACTGCCAACGGAGCAACACTCAACTGGACGGCTTCGACCGATAATATAGGCGTGAGCCAGTATAATATCTCGATAGATGATTCTTTAGTAGGTACATCCAACACCACTACGTTTAATGTTACAGGCCTTTCTGCGTTAACCTCATATACCGCTTCCGTAAGTGCGCAAGATGCCGCAGACAATGTTTCCGGAAGTGCCAGCACCGCCTTCACTACATTGGATAACGATACACAAGCACCTACTACTCCTACCAACCTGGCGGTTAGTAATATAACCACCGAAGGAGCAACACTCAGCTGGACGGCCTCGACCGACAATGTTGGCGTAAGCCATTATAACATTCTGATCGATGGAACGGTAGTAGGCACATCCGCCTCCACTACTTTTGATGTGACAGGCCTTTCCGAACTCACCCCGTATACCGCTTCCGTAAATGCGCAAGATGCCGCAGACAATGTTTCCGGAAATGCCAGTACTACCTTTACCACCCTGGAAAATACAGGCGAACCGGGAGTCATTGCTGCCTATTACTTTGAAAGCGGCCGGCAAGGCTGGTCAGATCCCGGAAGCGATTGCAGACGCATGAATACAATCCGATCTTTTGAGGGCCTTTATTCGATCAGGATCCGGGACAATTCAAGTACTTCCCATTCGCTGTCTCCAACCCTGGACCTTACCGGAAATACAGAAGTAACCTTTGAGTTTTTCTTCTATGCCTACAGCATGGAAAATGGCGAAGACTTTTTTGTGGAGTTTTACAATGGTTCCGGTTACCAAGTTGTAGCCAATTATGCACGGGGTACGCATTTCGACAACGATGTTTTTTACGTCGTTACCCTTACACTGGATGCCAGCACCTATAACTTTAATGCCAATAACCATTTCCGCATGCGATGCGATGCGAGTGGTAACGGTGATCACATTTATTTTGATGCGGTTACCATTTCCGGCGACAATGTTATAAAGGCAAGCACTCCGGTAGCAGCAGTTTCCGCTCCTTCGGCCGAGGTGGATAACACGGCACGGTTAAAAGCCTTTACCAAAGCAGTTGCCGATCAGGTTAACGTTTACCCCAACCCCACCCGATCCGAACTGAATATTGAGATCGGCAACAATAATTTTGATGAGATCATGGTGATCTCTTCCACCGGAAAAATTGTTCATGTTGGAAAAGTCGGAGTGGATAAATTAACCATTGATGTTTCCCAATTCGCACCGGGAATGTACTTTGTCCGTCTGGTTTCGGATGGAATGGCCACTACGATGCGATTTGTTAAAAATTAAGATTCCTTTTTTTTAGGATCTACACTTTCTTTAAATGCATGGCATGCGCAGGTTTTGATTATCGGAAAACCAGTGCATGCCATGCATTTTTTCCTTCCTCCCCTCCCCTTTTCCCTCCTTTAAGGAGGGATTTTTGTTACAAACCGCGGGTGTAAACGTAGGAGGTGGGCCGGTCAATGGCCTTTTTCATCCTACGCAAACGCGCCGGGGTTTTGCCGTTTTCGGTTTCACGGGTTTGTTTTACGGCGGTAATGCGTTGGTGGTAGTCGCTTTCGAGGAGCAGGGCCCCGGCCAGATTTTCCTACCCATTCCAACCACAACAATGCTTCAAACCAAGCTTGGTATAGGCCTCTTTTGGTGTTCTCTTTTTACAGAAAGGTTCGGCACGCATCGATAAATGCGTACCGGTTGGAAATATTGTGGGGGCTATTCTTGACTGGCAAGCATTTATTTCAGCCTGTTTACTTTGAGGGGTTATGGTGGTACTTTGGAGCCAACATTCAAGGCCCATGCGTACAAAATTTGAACAACATCCGAGCCGGCTCACTTTGCCCGTTTCATCAGCGGAATTTCCCGATAATTGCAGCCACAAAGCGCCCAAATGGAACCGCTTTTTATACAGAGGGTGGTGCAGTGGTTTTAATCAAAAATTGCGACTACCCTTGCAGGTGCAGCAGAAGCTCCGACAATTTTCAGAGGAAAAACAGCAACTCTAAACCCCTTGTACGGAAGTTGATCCAAATTAACCAGTTGTTCCATATGACAATATTCTTTCCTGCTGCCCACTAAATGGGCCTCCCAAAACAATTCGGAGTTTCCGGTTTCTTTGGCCTTTTTTAGCATATAGGGCAATGGTAAATCCCACCCCCAGGCATCAATGCCCATTACTTTTATGCCTTTGTCGATCAGCCATTCGGTTGCTTCTGCACTCATTCCGGTTCCTTTTTTATGAAAATCTTTTGTTCCGTTAAACTGATCTCTGCCCGTTTTAATGAGTACGATCATGCCCGGTTCAATGGTCAGTTCGTTTTTCGCCAAAAAACCGTCCATGTCTTTTATGGTAATGGGGTCAAAATCGGCCTTATGTTCCATATCCACCACCAGCCCTTCGCCATAACACCATTCCAGTGGAATTTCATCAATTGTTTTCGATCTTTGCCCGTTTGTGGTGGGCGAATAGTGCCAGGGAGCATCTATATGTGTGGTGGAATGAACCCCCATTTTTTTAATCGTATCGTCCGACCAACCTATGAAGTTTTCAGGAAATAGTTTGAATGGCAAACCTAAAAAACGAATTAACCACCTGGCTTTTTTATGGGGTTTATGCTTTATTTTCACTTTCATAAACCAGGGGTCGTTTTTATTGTATTGAATCGGCTTGGATAGGTCTACAATTTTCATTCTATTTCTAATTTAGCGTTTAATACTATTTAAATATTTGATATTCAAAAATAAAAAAGAAATTTCATGCCATGACACCTGGTATGTTAAAAGCCTTTAATGCTAAAATACGTTTCTGCACGATCTGAAAACAATTTATAAAAAGTTTTGACTCCGTTGCGGGAGTATCGCTATCACGATTTTAATGAACATGGCCATTTAGTAAGGTTTTACCCCAGAAGGCCATCGCGCCTACCCCATCCCGGCAGAATGCACTCCTGCCCCCTTATTTGCAACACCGTTGGCCGGGATGGGGTATATGCTTCGTTGCATTGAGCTTTCCGAAGAAATAATCCGCCATATTCTGTAAATTCGCATTCACACATTCACCATGAAAGACCCGCAAACGGTTCAGCTTTACCTCAGTATTTCCATTGCCATCATCATGCTGGGCATGGGGCTTTCCCTGCAAGTGGCCGATTTTCTCCGGATAAAAAAATCACCACAAGGTGTCTTTATAGGTCTTTTTAACCAGCTGATCTTGTTACCGCTCATCGGTTTTGGGATCATATCAATGCTGGGGCTAGAGGCAGAATATGCCGTTGGAGTTATGCTGATCTCGGCCTGTCCCGGTGGCGCTACTTCCAACCTCATTACCAACCTGGCCAAAGGCGATGTAGGATTGTCCGTTACCCTTACCGCTTTCTCTGCTAGCATCACCGTATTTACCATTCCTTTACTGGTTAATTTTGCATTGAGCCAATACATGAACACCGAAGAAACCATTGTGCTGGAGTTCTGGCCTACGTTTTTAAAAATGGTAACCGTTACCCTCATTCCCGTTGCCACAGGTATGCTGATCCGGAGCAA
>CALLUQ010000015.1 GCA_938010565.1 uncultured Flavobacteriales bacterium | reverse complement strand
CGTTCGATGTGCGAAAAGTAATTGCGTGTCCAGCGAAAGGGGATGGGGCCGTTGAAGGAAAAATCCTCTTCGTGGGTGGTGAGTTCGCCGGTGGGGAGGTGGATCATAAAAGGGGGGTATTTTTTCTTAAAAGTAATGATTTTTAATGGAGAATTGTGAGATGGACAAATGGACAATGCACAAACTCCAAAGGGAGTTTTATCAGAGTATGCTGCACTTCGTTTTGTATTTCTACTCTGTGATGGTATCCGAGCGTAGAAATATTCGTTCGGAAGGGGGTGTGGTGGTTGAGGGTTGGCGGAGTAAAGGGAGGTTGCGCGGGGCTGAGGAAGTATTTTTCCGGTACCTAAATTTATATGCCAATTGGCCTTGATCTTTTTTATCCCCTCTCCCGAAAACAGAAAACAACCCCAAAATCAGCGGTGCAAACCATAATGATGCGCCAGGATGGCCTCTGCGGGTTTGTTTTGCGGCGTATACCGGTTATGACCGGCACCACCGGCACTGTGGTGATAATCATACCACTTCCAGATGAAACCCCCTTTGAACCAATCCTGAGCCCACAGTTGTTCCAATACGGCTTGATAAGCATTGGCTTGTGCTGTTCCGCTGTAAACATTTCCACTACTTGAATCCCACGGTTGGAGGCCGTTGTACTCCATAGAACGGTAGCCAAACTCCGTAAACACAACAGGTTTGTTGTGCATTTCCGAAAAATTCTTTAGATCCTGAAGGTGTGGTTCCCAACCATTTTTAAACTCCTGAACAGAAGGCACTGCCGAGCTCGCCACCGGGAAATAAGCATCAACGCCAATGTAATCGAGCTTGTCCCAATGGGGGAAATTGAGGTAAGCATCCCAGTTCGCAGCATACGTCAGATCGCCGTGGTAAATGGTGCGAACCGTATCGATCAACTCCGACCAGAAATCGGGACGTTCGGCCACAAATTTTTTCCATTCCACTCCTACCGAAAAAGAAGCAGCTCCTAGCGAATCAGCCAGGTGCGCATAATGCAAAATGTAATTCCGATAAGCCGTTTCAAAGGTTTGCCAGTCGGCCTCATGGGTCATTTCAAAATCGCCTACCCATACCCCCGACCAATAATAAACATGGGGTTTGATCATAACCTTTAAACCTTTTGCATGGGCCATTTCGGTGCATTTTATCACACCCGGATCGCGTTCGCCCCACCAACTGTTACCATTCCACGAAAGGGCAGGAGTAGTACCCGATCCAAAGGCAAAGGGCATGATGGTGACATAATTGCTGTTTACCTGTTGTACCGGAACAAAAGCCGATGCATCAATCTCATGAACCGGCCCCACAAAGCTGATCCCATTGATCTTTTCCCCTGTTTCCGATCCGGTGTTGCATGTGCTGGTTTCCTGCAAAACGGTTGCTTCTTTTTCACATCCCCATACCAACAGCAAAATGAGCCAGAAAAACCGGTATTTTTTCATTTGTACCATGCGGCAATAATTTTTTGAACGGGTTTGTTTTGAGGCGTAAACTGATTGTCGTTCTCTCCACCCGATTTTTCGTGATCTGCATGCCATTTCCAGAGGAAACCACCTTTAAACCAAGGTTGTTTCCAGAATTTCCGGAACAGAGCTTTGTAAGCATTCGTTTGCCCTTGCATGTTTATTTCCTGCTTGTGGTGGTCGGAGTCCCAGGGTTTTTTTCCGGTATGATCCATGTTTCGGTAACCAAATTCCGTGAAAATAACCGGACGCTGGTTTTTTTGGGATACCCTTTCCATGGCTCCTATCCATTGATCCCAACCTTTCATCATATCTTCTACTTGAGGCGTTTTTGCATCGTTTACCGGAAAGTAGGCATCAATGCCTATGTAATCCAGCATTTTCCAGTGAGGGAAACTGTCGTATTCATCCCAATTGGCAGCATAAGTAAGTTTCCCTTTGTAGCATTTTTTTACTTTAAGAATGAGCTGTTTCCAAAAATCGGGACGTTTCTCTACAAAGTTTTTCCACTCCGTACCTATGCAAAACAACGCTGCTTTTTCTTCCTGCGCAACCTTTGCAAAATCGATGATGTACGCTTCAAAACGGTCTTCGAAAATTTTCCAGCCCTTTTCGCTGCCGGGATTAAAATTGCCGGTATAGGAACCGCCGTCGAGCCAAACATGAGGTTTTACCATGACCTGAAATTTTTGGGCATGTGCCATCCGGATGCATTGGCGTACCCCCGCTTTGCGTTCGCCCCACCATTGCCATCCGATGTCCCATTTGAGTTCGTTGCTACCGGTTTGCACATACCCGTATGGCATTAAAGCGACCCATTCGGCCCCCAGATCGCTGATGGGTTGGAAAACAGACGGTTGAACAACATCGGGAGGCGCTACAAAGCAAACTCCGTCCATTTTTTCGGAGGAATGGAGTGAGGGAGCGGCGGAAGCATGCAAACTGCTTTGGGCAGAAGGGGCGGACGGGGCTTCGGCACACCCCGACAAAAACAAGTACCCCGAGGTGCAGATCAGCCGGATGATTTGCTTTGGTACCATTTGCGTATAATTTTTTCAACGGGTTTGTGCTGAGGGGTGTAATTGGAATGGTCGGTTCCTCCTGCACGGGCATCTTCCGGCCACCATTTCCAAAGAAAGCCCCCTGCCAGCCAGGGTTGCTTCCATACCGCCCTGAACAGAGCTTCATAGGCTTGGTTCTGTGCTTCAAGGTTTACATCCTTATGGGAAGAAACACCTTCTACTTCCCATTGTTTCCATGCTGCTTTATGAATGCTTCGGTACCCAAATTCCGTGAAAATAATGGGTTTTCCCGTTTGCTCCGATACATTTTTCATCTGCTTTACCCAAGGTTGCCATTTTTTAAGCATCACTTCCACATCCGGGGTGCTGTCGTTTTGCAATGGAAAATAGGCATTCACACCCATGTAATCGAGGTCGCTCCAAAAAGGAACATGCTTGTAATTATCCCAGTTGGAGGCATAGGTAAGTTTTCCGGAATACACCTTGCGTACTTTAGCGATCAGCCCTTCCCAGAAGACTTTGCGTTTCCGGACGGCGATCTTAAACTCGGTGCCAATGCAAAACATCTCTATCTGTTGCGCTTCCGCCAGGCGGGCCATTTGCAATATAAAAGCTTCGTAATTTTGTTCCCAAACCGGCCATGCATCGGAAGGCAGATCGAAGTCTCCCGGCCATCCCTGATCGGTGACCCAAAAATGGGGTTTAAGCAATATTTTTAACCGGTTTTTGCGGGCACACCTGGCATTGTGTCGCAATCCTGCCGGAGTATCTCCCCACCAATTTCGTTGCACATCGTATTCCACAGTGGTGTGTCCGGGTTTCATAAATGCAAAAGGGGTCAATGCTACCCAGTTGGCTCCGATGCGTTGAAGCGGAAAGATCATATCCTTTTGAGTGGGCCATAAAGGAGAAACAAAGTTGACACCGTTCATTTTATCTTTTGTGGCCACAGCAGGAAAAGAAGTTTCCCGTTCCGTAAAAGCACAAAAAAGGAAAGCAACTGCACCTAAGAGGGGTTTCAACGTTGGGATCCATGGCCCTTTTTTTGTTTTCATTGTGTTCGAAACGTTTTTTGGGCCATCAGGTTTACCCAATTGTCGTCGCTCACTCCCATCAGGGTAAATGTATACGTGGTATGAGGCTGAAGGGAGGGGGCAGGCGTTACATCGTGTATGTTCAATACCACATTGTCCAAATGGTAGAAGTTCCAATGCTTATCGTAGGTGTAAGTGCCCGAGATCACATTGCCCAATGTGTCGGTCACCACTTGAAAGTAAATTACATTTTCGTCGACCCAACCATCTTCCCATTCAAAATAAGGCGTGGTGCCGTTTTCGGTAATATGGAGCAGAGCCGGAGCAACTTGGGTAGGTTTGGCATTGGTTTTTAACCGGATGGGATCGCAAATGTGTAACCGATCTTCCGTTTGGTAGGTCATAATACCCCAGCGTTCGCCTTCAAATGCCGTATTTTTGAACCGCCTTAGTTTTCCGTTAAAAACCGGCACATCCTCCAACACTTTCTCCCGATACAAAGCATAATCTGTCGAGTCTTTGACCAGGGTGTTGGTTTCGAAATACCGAAAATCAAAAGCTCCTTCAACAGGATAGAAAAAAACGGAAGTAGGATGTTCTGTCTCCCCCATCCAACCTGTGGGAATACCGGCCGAACAAGCAATAAGCCCGGGAGTGAGTACCAGGTGTTGATGCTCCTCCGTAAAAGCTTTCAGCGAAGGAGAAACAGCCGCATCTTTTTGGCAGGATGCAACCGGAACCAGCATCAACAAAATACCCGTGATCTTATTTTTGAACATGTATGTAATCTTCAAAGTTCTTTTTTTCATAAAAGAAAATAAATAAACACATGTCATTTCCTTATATGTAATTATATTTTTGTTTTTCCAGCTTGGGGGCTAAAAATGATAGCGTGCTATGTATCCGTCTGTCCATCATTCCTTTGTTCACTTAAATGAACATCGAATCTTTCATATTTCAGATTCTACATTTTCTAAGCGGGTGACTCTTTTAATTCCATTGTCTTCATCATTTAATAGCATACGATCAAACCCTGAATCGTGCGTATAAAATCCGATAAATCACATATCTTGTACACGATTGATAACCTCTTGGCTTCTTTAAAAACTCGACTGACATATAAGTAAAAAGCCCCACCAAAACGAGGCTTTTACTATTATAAGTCAATATTCTTCTCTTTTAAAAACTCTTTGATATCTATATTATCACGAGCTGTCTTTGTTCTATCGGACATACTAGGGGTATCAATACCGTATAGGTACTGAATCAATTCCCACAAAACGGCTTCATCTTTTTCTGGCTCAAAATTCAATTTATCATCATCAAAAAGTTGCATCATTTCCCATGCCCATCTATCGGCATCAGTATATGAACGACTACCGTTTAGCACAGATTTGTAAACTTCTAATATAATATCTTGATTGACTACCATTTTCCTAAATATTTTCCTGACCCATTGAATAAATAGTGTGTTTTAACTCCTGTGTCAAATTCAGGCCTGACTTGTATTACTTCACCATTAGGGTTAAGTGTTTCAAACCATGTTCTTTTTCCTCCTGTAGCAGGATTCCACTCCCTTACTATCCTGAAAGAATTAGCATCACCTCGATTTAAAGTAGCTTTACCATAATATCTAAGGCGACCATTTTGTAGTGTCCTAAATCCTCCTGACCCATATTTCTCTAGCTGAGTTAAGTGCTGATTTAATTTAGCTCCATTTGAGGAAAGTCTAGCAGCAGAAGTACTCGTTTTAGCCCCGCTTCTACATCATTACTTTATATCACTCCCATTTAACATGAATTTCTTCATTTTGATTAATGGCTGCATCAGATATATC
>CALLUQ010000014.1 GCA_938010565.1 uncultured Flavobacteriales bacterium | reverse complement strand
CACACCTTTTCCATTGAATTTGCAGATCCCGCTTTCGATGAAACGAACTATCAGCAAGCACTCGCCAAACAATTGGGTACGCAACACCACAGTGTTCGGATCACCAACAGCGACATTGTGCAGAACTTCGAAAAAGTGATCTGGCATGCGGAAACGGCCTTGTTCAGAACCGCTCCGGTTCCCATGTTTTTACTGTCCGGACTCGTGAAGGAAAACGGCATTAAAGTAGTACTGAGCGGAGAAGGTGCGGATGAGAGCTTTTTGGGTTATAACATTTTTAAAGAGACCCTGTTGCGCCACGAAATGGCCAAGGGTCAGGATCACCATACCACCCTGGAACAGATAGCCGGTTTGTATCCTTATCTCCATCATTTTGATGAGAAACATGCAGCCATACTGGCCCATTTTTACCGCGGATCCATCAAAGAGAAAACCCCTCCCCTATTCTCTCACGAACCTCGCTTTGCCAATGGCAATCTGGCCGAAAAATTACTCCATACCGGTTCATCGCTTCGTGCAACCGATCGGTTGGCAAACGATATACGGTCCGTTTATCCCGACCTGGGTAAAAAACACCCGCTGGTAAAGGCACAGGTCCTGGAATTTTGGACCCTCCTCGGAGGATACCTTTTATGTGCGCAGGGAGACCGGATGTCTGCTGCCAACGGCATAGAATCCCGCTGCCCGTTTCTTGACCGGAACCTGGTACAAACCGCATGGGGGTTGCCCCATAAGTTCCGCCTGTCTCAGCAGGGAATTGAAAAATTTATTCTCAAAGAACTGTTCCGCGATCAGCTGCCGCACCGCATTATTAACCGACCCAAGCAACCTTACAGATCGCCCGACAGCGTGGCCTTTCTGGAGAAGCAGCACACCCATTTTGTCGGTGACTTACTCACTGCTCACAGCATTTCCCAATGCGGGATCTTCGATGAAAAGGCCGTTGCCCGATTCGTAAAAAACGTGCTCAATAAGCCGAAACAAAACATTAGCCCCAGAGAAGACCAGGCGTTCATCTTGCTGTTGTCAACCGTGCTATTGCACCGGCAATTCATCTCGGCAAACCTGCCGGAAAAAGCAAACCGCTACGGCCGGCCCCTGCGCATTATTGATGGTCGGGATCTTCAACCGAAAAATGAACCGGAGGTGGTATAACCATTCGCTAAAAAGACATGATGGAAGAAAGCAAAAAAAGCCATGCCAAAAAAACTGCCGGGAGAAAAAAACCGGTTTCAAAAGGAAACGACCTCAATGGAATAGCCATTATAGGGATGTCTGGCCGTTTTCCGGGAGCCAACACCGCCACAGAACTGTGGGAAAACCTCATCAACCAGGTCGATCCTATTTCCGAGATACCCGGGGAACGTTGGAATTGGGAAGATTATTTGGACGATTCCCGTACCGCAAAAAACAAAACCCAATCCAAATGGGGCGGCTTTTTGAAAAACATCGATCAATTTGATGCGCCTTTCTTTAGGATCTCTCCGAAAGAAGCGGTTTTAATGGACCCTCAACAGCGCCTCGTTATGGAAGAAACCTGGCGTGCCATTGAAGATGCAGGATACAAGCAGTCCGATCTGTCGGACGTTAGAACGGGCGTTTTCATGGGCGTATGCAACGACGATCACAAAACCCTCCTGATGGAGCATGAAGAACTGTCGGTCCATGCCTCCACAGGGGGGGATTTTTCGGTAATTTCCAATCGGATCTCCCATTTTTTTAATTTCAATGGCCCCAGCATCGCACTCGATACCGCCTGCTCCAGCTCATTGATCGCCCTCCATCAGGCGGTTACAGCCATAGAGGGCGGAGAGTGCGATATGGCCATTTCCGGTGGAGTAAACCTGTGTTTAACGCCCAAACGATATTGCACACTCTCCCCGTTTTTATCTCCCGACGGCAGGTGCAAAACATTTGACCAGAGCGGCAACGGATATGTTCGTTCCGAAGGCGTTGCGGTTCTTTTGTTAAAACCTCTGAAAAAAGCGGTGGCAGACCACGATCATATCTATGGTGTGATAAAAGGCAGTGCGACCAATCACGACGGTCGAACCAATTTTTTAACCACGCCCAATCCGGATGCCCATGCCAGGCTGTTATGCAGTGCTTACGAAAAAGCGAATATCGACCCCGAAACGATCAGCTACATCGAAACGCATGGCACCGGAACACGGGTAGGAGATCCGATTGAGATCAACGGATTGGAAAAGACGTTCCGACAACTCTACGAAAAGTGGGGACATGCGGAGATCAGAAAACAACATTGTAAGCTGGGCTCGGTAAAATCCAACATTGGCCACCTGGAAGCTGCAGCCGGAATAGCAGGTGTTTTTAAAGTGCTACTGGCCATGAAACACCGAATGCTGCCGGGGAATTTGCACCTCAGAAAACTCAATGCTTACATCCGGTTAAACGATACCCCTTTTTCCATCGTTGCCGAAAACCAGCCCTGGGAGGTTTTAACGGACGATTCGGGGAATGCAGTGCCGCGCAGGGCAGGCGTAAGTTCGTTTGGCTACGGCGGAGCAAATGCACACGTTGTTCTGGAAGAATACGAGCCTAAAAAACAACCGTTTACCGAAACATCCGAACCGCATTTATTCCTGTTATCCGCCAGGGATGAAAGCCTGCTCAAAGCCAGCGCACAACAGCTGATCGATTTCATGGAAATTCGGCCCGAAACCCGGTTGCACGACCTTGCTTACACGTTGCAGATCGGGCGAGAGGCCATGCCGGTAAGGTTGGCATGGGTAGCCCATGATAAGGATGAGCTGAAAGAAAAGCTGACCCAATACATTCGTGAAAACAAAACCGGAAAAGGGTTTTATTTTGGAAAACGCAAAGGCGGCAAATCCAACTCCCGATCATCAGGTGAAACAGACGAGAAGACATTCGTAACAGATGCTCTCCGGAAAAAAGACCGCGACCGCCTTGCCGAAGCATGGATCGGTGGTGAGAAAATCGACTGGCAACTGCTCTATCCGAAACAGAAGCCTCAGCGCATTCCTTTGCCCACTTATCCTTTTGCAGGAAAGCGCTACCGGATACCGGCTGCCGAAGAAAAAAACGCCGCTTCGGATAAAGGGAGCAACCTTTACCGGGCAGGCAAGCTCCATCCGCTGATCGGAACAAACCGTTCTACGTTGAGCGAACAGCAATTTACGACTGCACTCACCGGTGAGGAATTTTATTTAACCGATCATGTAGTAGCCGATACAAAAACCTTACCCGGGGTGGCTTTCCTGGAGATGGCACGTGCCGCAGGCGAACTGGCGGCAGAACAACCGGTATTAAAGATCAGTAACGTGGTTTGGGCCATTCCCGTCACCGGATCCGATACACCGGTCCGGATCGGCCTGCACCCCACCGGATCACAACAGGTTGGATTTGAAATCAGCACTTCCCCGAAAGGGAGCGCACAAAAGGTTCACGCACAGGGCAAATTATGGTTCGGAGACCAACAGAACGAGCAAGCCGATACCATGAACATAGCGGCCATCAAAAAACGCTGCAATGGCCGGTGGGATAAAGAAAAGTGTTACCAGCTCTTCCGGCACAACGGCCTTTGTTATGGCGAAACGTTCCAAACCATCCAAACCTTACACTATGGTGAGGCCGAAGCCCTATCCGTTTTGCAATTGCCTCCATCCCTTACAGATCATTTTGATTCGTTTGTTTTACATCCGTCGGTCATGGATGGTGCTTTGCAAACCGTTATTGGTCTGGAGCAAAGCAACTCATCCGATCCCTCCTTACCGTTTGCCCTGAAAAGTGCAGAGATATTCGGCACACTATCCGAAAGAAGTTATGCGTATGTTCGGCGCATTAGCAATGCCGATGCGGCCGTCAGGAAATTCAACATTGCTATCCTTGATGAGGAAGGAACGGAAAAAGTACGCCTTTCCGATCTTGCCATTCGGACCCTAAAAAAAGAACGACCGGAAACAATCTGGTGCGAGAACGTTTGGGAAGCATCTGCCACGAACGAACCCACCGCCGGTATGACGGCTTCTTCCGGTTTTACGCTGTTGTTTGATATGGAAAACAGTCGGCATGCCTCCTTCAAAGAAAAGTTTGGAGGGGCTGTTGTTTTGATCCAACCAGGTAAAGCATACCGTAAAACAAATGCCAACACCTATTTTATTCATCCTGAAAAACCGGAAGACTATAAAAAACTACTCGCCGATCTAAAGGCACACCACGATCAACTCCCCGGCCATATCATCCATCTGTGGTCACAAAACCCCTTGGGTGAGGAAGAAACCGCCCTCAACACCCGGCTTAACGAGGGGCTGTACTCCATCTTCCATTTGAGTCAGGCGTTGTTTGAACAAAAACGTTCAAAACCGGTGCAGGTATTGTACCTGTATCAGGTGGCCGGCGGAGTACAACCACCGTACGCAGCAATCAGCGCATTTACCAGATCCATCCATTTGGAAAGTGCAAAACTCCACTATAAAACCATCGCTTTATCCAACCCGGAAGAAGCGGCAACCGTTGCCTTTAAAGAAGCACAAATGAACGATGGTGTTGAGGTCAAATACCACGATGGTGAACGCTTTGTAAAGCGGCTGAGGGAATTTAAGGCCACCCGGCAAGCCCCCGGGCCAACCGGATTAAAAGAACAAGGGGTCTACCTCATCACCGGAGGAGCCGGGGGGTTAGGACTGGTATTTGCCGAGTATTTGGCAAAACATTTCAAAGCCAAACTGGTGCTGGCGGGCCGTTCCGAATTAAGCCCTGAAAAGGCCCGGGCCATTGAAAAACTTCATTCGTATGGTGCTGAAGCGGTTTACCGACAGGTGGATATTGCCAAAGCAGATGAGGTAAAACACCTCATTTCCGTTACGAAAAAAGAACAGGGTGTGATCAACGGTATTATTCATGCCGCAGGAACCACTCAGGATGCTTTTTTCTTCGGGAAAAAGGCCGAGGAAATAAAAACAGTGCTGGCACCCAAAGTTTTCGGAACCCTCTGGCTGGATGAGTTTACCAAACAGGAGCCGCTCGATTTCATCGTTTTCTTTTCTTCCATTGCCTCGTCGTTTGGCAATGCCGGTCAATGCGATTACGCTTATGCCAATGCCTTTATGGACCAATTTGCCGAAAGGCGCGAAGCATTAAGAACCCACAAAAAGCGCACGGGCAAAACCATCTCCATCAGCTGGCCACTGTGGAAAACAGGGGGCATGCAGGTAGACGAAGCTACCCAAAAAATGCTTACCCATACCATGGGCATGCAGGCCATTTCCAATGATCGCGGGTGGGAAATTTTTACGCAGGCATTGGAAGGTAACAAAAGTCATTTTGTAGTCATCGATGGAAATTATGCGAAACTCAAAAAATGGACCGGACTTGAAAATAAACCTACAAAGCCTGCAACTCCTCCTTCCGCCCGCCCGGAAACGGGTCGGTTCGCAGAAAAATTCCTGTCTGACCTGCTGCAGATGGCAGGCGATATTTTGAAGATCGATGCGGAAGATATTGATCCCGAGGCTGAAATAAACGAACACGGTTTTGACTCCATTGATTTTACGCAACTGGCCAATAAGATCAACGAACGGTTCGGACTGGAACTGACCCCCACCATCTTTTTTGAGCACCCTTCTTTGAGCGATTTTTCCGGATCCTTATGCCACCATCATCCGGCCCGGTTGTCCAACTATTATAGCGGGGCAGAAGCATGCGAAGCACCTGCGACATCTTTACAAAAGCCACAAAATGAGGCTATAAAAGATCAGGCAGCACAAAAATTCCTACGCGATCTGCTGCAGATGGCAGGCGATATTCTGAAAATTGAAGCCGAAGAGATCGATCCGGAAGCGGAAATAAGCGAACACGGTTTTGATTCCATTGATTTTACGCAATTGGCCAATAAGATCAACGAACGGTTCGGGCTGGAACTGACCCCCACCGTCTTTTTCGAACATGCTTCGCTGAGTGAATTTGCCGAATTTTCAGGAGCGGAATACCAGGCACAGATCGTGCAACATTACGGCAACGGTCCGACCGGAAAACCGGCAACACCAGGGATCAACCCAGGTATTGCTCCATCCGTCGATCCCTCAAAAGAAACAGCTATAAAAAGCCGTTTTATGCCCCAAGCGACAACTCAGAAAGGAACTGACAGGCAGAAAGAAAGTATAAACGAACTGCAAAACTCATCCATCTCGCAAAACCGATCCCATGCCGATATTGCCATCATCGGCATGAGCGGCATCATGCCTCAATCCAAAGACCTGGATCGTTTTTGGGAACACCTGGTTGCGGGCGATGATCTGATCAGCGAAGTACCTGCCGACCGCTGGGATTGGAAGGCGTATTACGGCGATGCAAAGCAGGAAAAGAACAAGACAAAAGCCAAATGGGGAGGCTTTGTTCCTGATGTAGACAAATTTGATCCGCAGTTTTTTGGTATTTCCCCACGCGAAGCCGAACTGATGGACCCTCAGCAGCGGCTGATCCTGGAAACCGTATGGAAGACCATTGAAGATGCCGGCTACCCGGCTTCCGACCTGTCCGGTACCAAAACAGGGGTGTTTATAGGCGTTACCACCCACGACTATGACGAACTGATCAAGGAACATACGCATGAAATTGAAGCATTTAACTCGACGGGCTGGGCACACTCCATCACTGCCAACCGCATTTCCTATTTGTTGAATTTGCGCGGGCCCAGCGAGCCGGTAGATACGGCCTGCTCCAGTTCCCTGATCGCCATTCATCGGGCCGTAGAGGCCATTCGCAGTGGGGCTTGCGAAACCGCCATTGCCGGTGGGGTGAATGTAACCTTAACTCCTTTTCTAACCCTTTCCTTTAGCAAAGCCGGCATGTTGAGCGAGGATGGCCGTTGCAAAACATTCGACGAAAAAGCAGATGGCTATGTGAGAGGAGAAGGCGTGGGAGCCATCTGGCTAAAACCCCTGGAAAAAGCAGAGCAGGATGGAGACATGATCCATGCGGTGATCAAAAGCACCGCCGAAAATCACGGAGGCCGGGCCAGCTCTTTAACGGCTCCTAACCCCAATGCCCAGGCAGAACTACTGGTAGAGGCGTATCAAAAAGCCGGTTTTGATCCCGACACCATCGGATATATCGAAGCACATGGCACCGGTACCAGCCTGGGCGATCCCATCGAAATAAACGGCCTGAAGCGTGCCTTTAAGCAAATGTACGAACGGGCCGGTAAGCCGTTGCCTTCGCAACCCCATTGTGGCATAGGAGCCGTAAAAACCCATATCGGCCACCTGGAATCGGCTGCCGGAATAGCAAGTACATTGAAGGTACTGCTGGCCATGAGACATAAGATGTTGCCCGGAAATTTGCATTTCGAAAAGCAGAACCCTTATATCCAACTGGAAGGCAGCCCGTTCTACATCGTTAACCAAAATCAGGAATGGAAAACCGTAACGGATCATTCGGGAAATGAACTTCCCAGACGTGCCGGAGTCAGTTCTTTTGGGTTTGGCGGTGCCAACGCCCATATCGTACTGGAAGAATATCAACGGCCCAACGCTGCTTACCGGAGCCACTCCTCCAATCAAATTGTGGTATTGTCCGCACAAAACGAAAACCGGTTAAAAGCGTATGCCAAACGCATTCTGGATTTTATGGGCCGCAATCCGGAGGTAAAACCGGACGAACTGGCGTATACCCTGCAAACAGGCCGTGAGCCCATGCCCGAAAGGCTGGCACTGGTCGTAAAAAGCAAAGATGAGTTAAAAGAAAAACTTACGGAATACACAAAAGGCAACCGGCAGATGGATGAAGCCTACTTCGGCAATGCAAAGCAATACAAGAACGCATCGAAAGTATTGATCGAGGGAGAGGCCGGGAAAGCCTTTATGAAAGTGGTGACAGACAACAAGGAGCTTTCTAAAATCGCACAACTATGGACCATGGGGGTTGCCATAGACTGGGCATTGCTGCATGCCGAACCCCAACCCCGTCGCATTGCTTTGCCTTCCTACCCTTTTGCCAGGCAAAGGCACTGGATCAACATTTCAACACCCAAAACTGCCGGTTTGGCTTTTGGAACAGAGGCTACGGCAATACACAAAACGAATGCCTCAACCCGTAAAACAACACATACGAACGGGCATGAGAAAACCGATCGACACGGATCCGACAAAGATCAAACGTCCGTTTTCCGCAATACCGGTCAGAACGCCGGGCCGGCAAACCGGGAGGAGCAACCGCTAAAAAAACTGCGATCGGACCTGCTCGATATTTCGGCTACCATTCTAAAAGCCAATCCGGAAGATCTCGATATTTTGGAGGAGCTCACCGCCTACGGTTTCAATTCGATCAACTTCGTGGAACTGGCCAATGCGATCAACAAGAAATACGGATCGGAGATCGCCCCTTCCGCCTTTTTTGACTGCCCCACCATCGATGCGTTATCCCGCTTTTTATGGGAGGCATACAAAAACAGCATTGTTGATGTACTTCAGGAGCCTGTTGCTGCCCAAACGAACACCATGCATCGGAAACCGGATAAGGCATCCGAATTAAAAGCCGAAGCGGTATTGAGCGACGACATTCATCCCAGCGGACTTGTTTTTAACGGATTACCGGCATTTCCCAACATACTTCTGACCGGAGCAACCGGCTTTTTAGGGGCCTTTTTGATCGATGAATTGCTGAAACAAACCACAGGCCATATCCATTGCCTTGTTCGCGATAAGGATGAAAACACCGCACAAAAACGACTGTACAGCAACCTGAAAAAGTATGGAGTATGGCAAAAAGATCATCAGAAACGCCTCACTGTTCTAACAGGAGACCTGTCGCGTCCCCGGCTGGGTTTGAAAGATGATGCATTTGAAAGGCTGGCACAGCAAATGGATGTGATCTACCATAACGGTGCCCATCTCAATTATATCTATCCCTACAAAGGGCTCAGGGCCATCAACGTAAACAGCACGAAAGACATCCTGCGGCTGGCAACAACGGATAAATTAAAACCGGTACACTACATTTCTTCCATCGTAGTGGTTACTTCTGCTCATTATGCCGGAAAAACCCTGCGTGAAGATGATCCGATTCATCGTGTAGAAGGAATGGAACTGGCTTATGCCCAGAGCAAATGGGTAGCAGAGCAACTGGTGCTGGAAGCCGGAAAACGAGGCCTCCCGACCACCATTTACCGCCCGCCTTATATTTCCGGGCACAGCCGGACCGGAGCATGGAATACCAACGACTTTATCTGTCGGTTGTTCAAGGCAGCCATCCAAACCGGGTATATCTACGAGGTGGACAGCGAATTTGACCTGTCGCCGGTAGATTATGTGAGCAAGGCCATTGTGTACCTTTCTACACAACCCGAACATCATGGAAAAACCTTTCATTTGACCAACCCGCAACCATGGGATTGGAACAGGATGGTGCAATGGCTTCGGCAATACGGTTATTCCGTGGAGGCCATCCCTTATGCGGAATGGCTGGATAAGATCAAACCAACGCAGCAAAAACCGGAAGACCCGCTGCATCATCTGCTTCCGTTTTTCTCGGCACGCTACGGCGAAAAACAATTGACGATTCCCGAACTGTACACAAAACCCCGGTTGCCTTATGTCGATAGTAAAGCCACCCGAAACGCGCTTGCCCGGGGAGGCATTACATGCCCTCCGGTAGAGGAGCGGTTAATGGAAACCTATTTCGATGTATGGATTAAAAAGGGGTTCATTATCAAGCCTCAAAAATCCATATCGCATGCTTAAAGCTTGTTTTTTTAAGAAAGACGAAAAATATGAAAAAAGAAAAAACAGCCATTGTTACAGAAGGTGCCGGTAATATAGGAGTAGCGGTTAGAGCAACAGCCACCATTCATCGCGATGCGGTAAATAACGCTGTGGCGGATGGTACCCGACTGAAACCGGTTCAAAATTACGTTCATGTAATCCGCGTAGCCATGGTACTGGGGTTGATGCTCAACTTTCGGGTTTGCATAACCGGGTTTGCCCAAAAAACATTCCCTCCCATTCCTGTAGAAGTGCTTATGGGCAATGAAACGGTTTATTACCAAATGATCATGAGCAAACCGTTTGCCCCGCAAAGCCGGTTTAACTTTTTAGGGCTGGCAGCCTATGGGGCTCCTTATGAAAATAAACCCGAAAACAACCTTCTTGCAACCATTGCACAGGTTAGTTATGCGGTTGGAAAAGGGTTTGGAATAATGACCGGAACGGACATTAATTCGGTTTCCGGGTTTTCGTATATTATTGGCCCTCAACACAATTTTGCCAGCAAACAATTTCTTGCCGTAACCATTGCTTCCTTTTTATTAAATGAAGGAAACGACTTTAAAATTTTCGGACTTTATGAATACAAACCTTCTTTAGGTAAAAAATGGTCCGTTTACAGCAGGTTTCAATTTATATACAATACCGGCTTGCGTGAAGGCATTCACCATAAAAGTTACGCCCACCTGAGGGCCGGTTTGAAAAGAAAAGCCCTGGTTTTTGGGTTTGGCGCTAATCTGGACCGGGCCGGGCCAAACAAAAAATTTACTGAAAACTATGGTGGGTTTATACGATGGGAATTTAAATGAGTAGACCCGGGTTTTGAAACTTCGAAGCCGTAAAAAAAACCAGAACCTTTTAATTGCCGGAAAATGAAAAAAGTATGTGTAATAGGTGCAGGCCCCTCTGGGATTACTGCCATCAAACAAATCAAAGACAAAGGGCATGAGGTACAATGCTTTGAGAAAGGGAGTGCCATCGGTGGTGTATTTGCTTCACGGAGTACGTACGATTCGTGCCTGCTGACCGTCTCGAATCATTTTATGGCCTATTCGGACTTTATGCCTTTTGATGAAAGGCTGCATTTTTGGACAAGAAATGACTACTTCCGGTATCTGAATAAATACGCAGAAAAATTTGATCTTTTCTCCCATATCCAACTCCATACAGAAGTTGAAAAAATGGTCAAAAAAGGCCGGAAATGGCAGGTGCATATTAAACACGGAAATGCTCGCCGAGAAGTCGTTTTTGATGGTGTTGTTGTGAGTACCGGCTCCTTTCAAAAACCATTTATTCCCAACGTACCAGGCATCGAAAAGTTTACAGGCGATGTGTACCACTCCCGCGAATACAAAAACAGCCAGCCTTTTGCAGGGCGCAAGGTATTGTGTGTAGGCATGGGAGAAACGTCTGCAGACCTCACTACCGAAATAGCAGACATGGCCGAAAAGTGCGTGGTTTCGGTAAGGCGCTATCCCAGAACTACGGTGAGGCATGTTGGGGATTTTAATACCATTGACACCTACACCATCAGGGCATCAAGTACGATGTCTCATCATGCCGATGAAAAATTCCATAAAAAAATATTCGCCCAGATGCTCAGGCACAGGAATCCGGCTGTGCGTTTAATGGCTGAATGGACGATGGCGGCCGGTTCTGCCTCAGATCAGGTGTCTACAAAAAACAATCGCCTTTTCCCTTCTATTGCCGATGGTAAAGTACAAACCAACCTTGCCGGGATCAAAAAATTTGAAAACAACAAGGTGGTTTTTAACGATGGTGTTGAGGAAGAAATTGATACCATCGTATGGTGTACCGGGTTTGAGATTGAATTTCCGTTTCTGCCGGAGGAGTTGCGGTCAACTAATCCACGAGACTTATACAAGCACATTTTTCATCCCGGGGCGGATGATACCCTGGCTTTTGTCGGGTTTATCAGACCCTTACAGGGCGGCGTACCTGTAATGTCCGAAATGCAAAGTCGCTACGTAGCCCGGGTATTTAGTAAAGAAGCCTCTTTGCCGGATAAAGAGGAAATGCAAAAAACAATTACACAAGATAAGCGGAGAGCGGAAGAAGAATTCAGGGTTACACCTCATGTAACAGGCCTGGTTAATTATACCCATTATATGGAAGACCTGGCCCAATTAATTAAATGTTGCCCGGAGGTATCTTTCTTTAAAGATATCCGGCTGTATTACAAATTGTTTTTTGCTCCCCATTTCGCCATTCAGTATCGCATCAGCGGCCCTCAAGCGCTTACAAAGGAAGCCATAAAATTCATACGATCTTATCCTGTAGCCCTCACCGGGAGGCAGCAACGGCAGGTCTTGTTTTTTTGTCTGATGGGTAAATTATTTCCTTCCGGTAAATACAAATTAAAAATGTTTAACCGATTAAAAAACGAAAATACGTGAGCATAAACATCGTACAAAAGGCAGTATAAAATACGGATAATAAATATTGTACAAATAAATGAAGATCACAAAAACCACACTATTCTATTTGATCATGTCTCCTGTTTGTGTAACAGGCATGTCGATATCGATCCACAGTGCCAGCAAGTCTCTGCCGGTAGAGCAGGTATTTTTTATCCGAAGTATCATAGCCAGTCTGATGCTGATGATCCCTTTTATAATGAAAAAAAAGCTACCAAAGACTCGGAAGTCAACGTTATTGTTTTTCAGGGCTTTTATCGCTTTTACAACCAGTATTGCCTTTTACTTTGGCCTTGCATTGGTACCCATTGCCGATAATATGGCATTGAATTTCACGATGCCTATTTTCGTAACACTCGGTGCCATGTTTTTCTTTCGCGAAAAAGTAGGCATTTACCGTTGGAGTGCTATCCTGGCGAGTTTCTCAGGTATCATCATCATTTTATTTCCCGAGTTCGGCGGTTCGCAGATCAATTGGCTGTATGTATTACCTCTGTTAGCAGCCATTTTAATGTCGGCCGACCAATTGCTGGTAAAAGTATGTGCAAAGCACAATTCCCCCAACTACATTGCTTTATATACGGTGGTAGCCATGGTCTTTTTCAGTTTCCCGTTTGCGTTCTCAAAATGGCAACCCGTTACTGCTACCGCTCTTATCGAATGCTTTCTGGTCGCCCTGTTTTCGGTTGGCTGGCAGATCTTCATGATCCTCAGTTATAAGAAGGCCGATGCTTCTATGGTTGTATCGTTCGATTTTATCCGGTTGCCCCTGGCAACACTGCTCGCATTTTTGATCTTCGACCAGGTTCCGTTTTTGAATTTTTATGCTGGCGCTCTTATTATTTTCATAGCTGTATTACTGATTGCGATCCGGGAAACTAAGAAGAATGGTGGCGATACTATGCAATGAATAAAAGGAAGAATAAAAAAGTAATTATAGCAATATAAAAATTCTTTAATCAATTATTAATCATTTAAACAAGTACACTATGAAAAACTGAACATCTTTTTAATCAATTACTAATCATTTAAACAAGTAAATTTTTAACATCCTTTTAATCAATTATTAATCATTTAAAAAAATGAATTATGGAAATTTTAGAAAACGTAAACTGTACGATTGAAACTGAAAACGGTATTGAAATTAAGGGTTTATTCGATATAGCGAAAAACCCTGATCTGGTTAAGTGGGAACCATACTCCGAAGGGGTGAGTGTATATCCTATATATAAGGATAAAAACGGGGCCTCTGCTGCATTATTTAAATTGGAGGCAGGTGCGCAAACTCCCCAACATCTGCATGAGAGCTATGAGCATGCGCTGGTTTTGTCCGGAAAAAATGTTAAGATATGGGAAAACAAACAAATATCCGTTCAGAACGAAGGTGATTTGTTCATTGCAAAACCGGGAACCAAACACAGTGTCTCCTTTCAGGAAGATGGTATTGTGCTGCTAATATCGGAAAAGCCGAAAAACTATAATTGCAGCTGATAACGTGAATAAGGAGACCATCTTAACTTTTTCCCATTCATAAGAATTTAGAACCGGGTAAACCGGGAAATTCGTAGCCGGGAATAAAGTTCAGGATGTATTCATGCAGGGCATCTCTATTAACGCAGCCTGATACAAAGTACCAAAATGGAACATTGCAATGCCATAGTATGTAGTAGCAGGAAAGATCGATTAGCAGATCAAAATCGGGTTATTATAGAGATGTCCTATTTAAATAAACCAGGAAACATAAAGTAAAACAATGAACAAGAGTATTGAAACCGAACCAATGTATCCGCCCATAAAACTGGATGCGTTGCAC
>CALLUQ010000013.1 GCA_938010565.1 uncultured Flavobacteriales bacterium | reverse complement strand
GTACTGGTATCGATCTCAAAACCATTTGCTACAGGAGTTAGAACAATCGTAACCACATTACAGTCTTTGCACTCTTTGCACGACCACATACCAACTCCCAAAGCAAGAAGCACTGTAAAAATCATTGTCTTTTTCATGGCTGTTCCAGATTGAACACTTATTCGGAAGCTAATATAGATAAAATTCTATATTTCCCGGATTATACCACACAGAGCAATCTTGTACGCATGGAAAAGGGGTTGCAGCTCCATGCCCCGAGTTTGCTTTGCAAAAAGTTCGGCAACGGGCAATATCGGATTGTTAAAAGCAATGCATCAGGTCTGTATACACGCCTGAAACGGGAGGCAATTTCTTTTTTTTGCGGAACAAATGACCGGAGCTTCCGGAGGAGATCAGGCTATTGTGATCATGGTTTGATCTTTTTGTGGCATACTGTGGTTCATCGGTGCCTCCGGGAAAGATTCGGGTCGAAATTCATTTACAACCCTTCCAAAGAACCGAATAGGATAAATTCCGGTTCCGTAACCGCGGGAGCAAACCGGAACAAAGCAGCCGGTGTTCTTTTGCTCAGGTTTTAAAGAAGCAACATATACTTCGCAGAAGAAATCTCTTGTCTATCTTTACGTTTACCGGCTTTAAAACTTCTCCGGAAAACGGGTTAGCAACCGCCTTGAAACAGATGATACCAAAGCTTTGAAGTACCATACGATCATGAAAAAACAATTTCCGTGAATTTACCCGATTTTGCATTGAAAAAAAACGGGTTACTGAGCCAACAATTGCTCGGTGTGGGGATCCGGTGTTTTTCGGAAGCATGCACCTTGGTACGCCACTTGCCTTATGGTCGGAATACGTTGCCTTTAGCGGAATTGGTGATGCCGGAAGGACGAGGTACCTGTAGCACCAAGCATGCGTTTTTGGCAGGTTTAATTGCAGAGGCAGGAATCCGAAACATTCACCTGGCCATTGGTTTGTACCGGATGTGTAAAACCAATACACCAGGCATTGGAACGGTTTTGGATGCCGCCAATATCGCATTCCTTCCGGAAGCACATACTTATTTGAAATATGATGGCCATCGTTATGATTTTTCGTCGGTTTCTTTTCAGCCGCTTTTTAAGGAAGAGGTATTGGAGGAAGTTTTGGTGGATCCGGATAAGATAGGCCCTTGGAAAGTCAACTGGCATAAGGAGAAATTGGAACATTACCGGTCTGTCCATCTGAAAAAATTCCGCTTTGATACCCTCTGGAACTTGCGGGAAGCATGCATCGGAATGTTGAGCAAACAAAACAACAAAAATGAGCCATGAACTGGTTTTCCGGAAATAATCGGGCAGCGCATGTGATCGCTGTAACGGTTGCGATCCGTCTGGTGTGGATGGTATTGGTATTGTTGTTCCAGCCGGATGATGGTTTTTTTATGTACGATTCTTCTCTGTACAGCCACTTTGCCGATACTTTGCTGGAACACGGACGGTATGCGTATCATAACCAAGGTATTTTTTATCCGGTGCACAGCCATACCCCCGGTTTCCCATTTTTTATAGCCTTTTTTAAAGGTTTGGGATGGTATCCGGGCGGACTGGTGGTTTTTCAAATACTTTGCACGGGTTTAACGGCCTTTTTTACCCTAAAAGTGGCAGACCATTGGTTTAAAGATCAAAGCATTGGTGTATGGGCTGCGCTGTTGCTGGCAATGGATATCCCTTCCATCGTTTTTAGCAACATGGTGATGACAGAAACCTTGTACACCACTGGTTTCATGGCTTCTCTCTATTTTATGTTGCGGTTTTTTGTTGAAAAAAGATCATTCTTGCTGTTTTTTGCCGGATTGCTTTTGGGAGGAGCGATCTTATTGCGTGCAGTAGGCCTGCTTTTACCCTTTTTGTTTTTGATCTGGCTGATGATGCACCGGAAACAAATTCCTGCATTATCAAAAGCGATGGCCCTTTTTATTGTGGCCTTAAGCCTTCCGACAGGCATGTGGATGGTTCGGAATTATGCTGTTTTTGATTCGGTTTTTATAACTACTTTGGGGAATACCAACCTTTTTTATTACCGGGCCGCAGGAGTCATTGCCCAAAAGCAGCAAATAAGTTTGTACGAAGCCCGTGCGCACATCGAAAAGGACCATCCGAAAATAGAACCCAACGGGGATAACCGGGCATTGATCGCTTTTAGCAAACACATTCGGAATGCAGGGTTTCGGGTACTGGCGGAACATCCGGATATCGCTTTTCGGAACCACCTGGCTGCAGTATTGAGATTGCTGGGGCAACCCATGCGAGTGCCACTTGAAATGCAGTTGGGGTATCGGGAAAAAGCAGAGGCTTTGCCAGGAGGCAAGGCAGTGAAAGGGGAAAACATGTTCAACAAATTTTGGCACACCACCAGTTGGCCCACCCGTATTGCCGTGTTGTTCCAGATGTTTTTTATGGGGATCATCTGGTTGTTTTTTTTCAAAGGAAGCTGGGTGCTGTGGCAAAAAAAACAGCGTTGGCCGATTGGCATCGTCGGAAGCATCATCGCCTATTATTGCCTAGTAGCAGCAGGCCCGGAAACCGATGCCCGGTTTCGCATAACCATCATGCCGGTTATTTTAGTGTTGGCAGCTTACGGGTTACATCTACAAAAGAAACAGAGGCAATAACAACGTGCTTACCGGAAAGGGTGAAACACCATACTACCGTGCTGTACCCATCCGGATTTTATTTTTGTACTGAAAGAAATGAATGTCAAAGTAAGAACGGTTAAACCTATACTTATTGCTTTAATTGCATGGATAGTACTTTCATGCGGAAATGAGGGAATGCCTTCATTGAACATTAAAAAAGATGGGGCAGTAGGATGGAAAGAAAAGGAACCATGTATCATCATTTATACTGATTCCGAGCATACGGATGAGCTGATCGGGAAAATTAAATGCCGAGGCGGAATGTCCAGGAAGTATTATAAGCATTCGTTCTCTTTGGAATTGGAAAGAAAATATTCGTTTGCAAACTTACCATACGATGATGATTGGATAATTCATGCAAATTATATTGATAAGACTTTCATGCGGCATAAAATTAGTTATGACCTTTTTAGAGAAATGGGTCCTGCCAATGTTGCATCCAAAAGCACTTTTGTAAACGTTAGTATAAACGACCTTTATGAAGGTTTGTACGTTCTGATGGAGAATATAAATGCTTCAATGGCCGGGCTAAATAAAAGCGATACAATGGCCATGTTATTTAAAGATCCTCCTATTTTCATAAAAGAAAAGTTAACCTATGTTACGGACTCACTCAACTATTATCATCAGAAATACCCAAAAATGAATACGTCTGACAAAACGTATTACATCGAAGCGTTTAAAAACTTCTTATTTTATTCCAGCGATCATGAGTTTTCAGAAAAGGTGGCTACCTGGGTTGATATTGCAAATGTGATCGACTGGCATATTATCTTACTCTTCTCTAACAATGGGGACGGGATAATAAAGAATTTTTATTTATTCAAGTCCGATAAAAATACCCCATTTCGATTTGCAATATGGGATTATGACCACTCATTTGGAAGAGACGGAGATTACGGGCGCAACTTAATGGAACGGGAGCTTGATTGCAATAGGGCCATCTTATTGGAGAGGCTGTCGAACATATCAGATATTGGATATTTATATCGACTAAAAAACAGATGGTTTGAACTTCGGGAACAAAATATTATATCCATTGAGAATTTCGAAAAACATATTATTGATAATGATAGAGTAATCCATAAAGAGGTCAAAAAAAACGCTGAAAAATGGCCGGTAGATGGTAAATGGTATGATGATGATAATGAATATAGACAAGAGTTGGATTTAATGCGAACCTTCGTAAAAATCAGGATCCATCAACTTGATGGGTATTTTCATCGTTTATGATTGAGTTGGTTCGCGGTGTCAACTTCTTCCGGTGGAGCTTGCTTCTACCTGGCCTTATTGGGCGATCTGAGATGGTCTGATCTTTATGCCCATGCCCTGCGTAACACGCACAATTTCTGCCAGATATCTGCTGCTCTAATAACAGTATCCATATCTGCCGGGTGTCGGTTTGGATACTGACTGGTGGAGTGGAAATATCAAAGTAAACGGAATATAAAAATTACGCCTATTGTGCTGTAATTCCCGAATATTGTGTTTTAGCCTCCGAATGAACTCATTTATTTTTGAACCATGAACACATTTTCAGAATCGAATCGGTGTCTCAATTCTTTGAGGCAATTGGTAAAGAGAAGCCAAATCATCCGATGATTGGAGGGATAGATGCGACTGAGTTAAATGTATCGGAAGAGCAAATGACAATGTACAAGGGCATTCGGATAACTTCCGGTTTGTATGCCATCATCTTAAAAGACGGTAGCTGCGGGATGCAATACGGAAGAAACAAGTATGACTTTGAGGAAGAGGCTCTTCGGTTCATTGCCCCAAACCATTCAGTCCAGCAATTCGCACACACCAAGCTTTTATGGTTTCTTCTTAGTATTTCACCCCGACTTAATAAGAAACTTTGATCTGGGGAAAAAAATCAGTCCATACCACTAAGAAGTTGGTAAACTTGACATACGAAATGGTAGGTTTGAACAGGAATGAATTGAGATCAACAGCATAAAGAGATCATTCAACGTTCATCATGCCTTGTTGTATTGGTGAACTTCGCGTCCTTTTTTGCAAACGTTTGCTTTTTTTAATGCCGTTACCCTCTTTTCCCGTAAAGATCTGTCCGGTTTTGGAGCAGCTTGCCCCCATTGGTCTAAGCTGTTGTGCAGGGTACCCACGGCTCTATGCAGTGAGCAGACCACAAAAAAATACAGACCGGTTTGTCTGTTTTTGGGTTTTTATATATATTTGCACTGTGAAACATTCGGAGGTAAGACAAAATATTATTAAAACGGCTTCATTTCTGTTCTATAAAAACGGATATAACTCTACCGGAATAAATGAAATTATAGCAGAAACCGGAATCGCTAAAGCTACGCTTTATAGTCACTTTAGATCCAAAGAAGACCTTTGCAGGGCATATATCCGGTTTAAAAGCGATGCTTTTGCTTCCGAATTAGAAACATTCTGCAGATCAAAACGAAAAGGGAAGGAGCAAATTTTAGCCCTGTTTGAATTTTTACGGATCTTTTACCATTCAAACGAATTTTACGGTTGTTGGTGCATGAAAACAATCGCTGAAATACCGATGGAAAATGAAAAAGTAAGAAGTGAAATCCAGCAACAAAAAAATAAATTCATTGATCTAATTAATGTATTGATAAATAATAATTTAAAATACATTCCTGCCGGAAAAACCGAAACCATCGCAAAACGAATTTATTTAATGTACGAAAGTGCAGTTGGAGAAAGTTATTTGCATCAGGAAGATTGGCCGATCAAAGAAGCAAAAGAAATATGTTCGCAAATCATAGCGTAAAAAAATTTGCGCCGCAAAAGACAGACTGGTCTGTTTGTTTAATGGTTTAAAAATATCAATTATGGAAAACTTTAAAAATAAACAATATGGCAACGGAAATTAAAATCAAAAACATCCCAACGGGATATCAGTCCATCATTAGCAATGGGAAACACACCATAGTAGGCGACGAACCGGTGAATGTAAAAGGTACGGATTTAGGCATGACGCCCACTCAGCTTGTATTATCGGGCATATCGATGTGTAAAGTTGCTACAATCAGAAATGTAGCAAGAAGGAAGAACATCGAAATCGGAGAGATTGATGCCGAATTATCACAAGTCGCTAAAAGGAATGCAGACGGCACCTTTACAACAGAAGTAAACTCTGCGATCAAAATTGAGGGAGATATTACCGAAGAACAAAGAGCGATGCTTATAAAAGAAGCCGACAACTGCTATGTAACTCGCTTGATAAAAGGGGATTGGATGATTAACGATTCGTCCGAATTGAGCTAAAGAAATATTTTATAACGGCATTTCACAAGAAAACGAAGGAGATTATCATTCAATCCGGTAATCTCCTTTTTTCATCGACCATACGTTGAAAAAGACTCCCCCCAGACCCCACTACAACGAGCGGGTCAAAAGTGCAGGTAAAATGCCCCGGTCAGCTTTTTGTAAGCGTTGGTATACTGGCGCGGCCCTTCTTCGATCAGCAAAGATCCCGGAACCGTTCTTGTCGGATATCGCACCAGCGACAATAAAATTCTTTTTGCAGCTTTTCCGGGAGCAGGATACACCTCACAGCATTTTTCCACGTACCACCCTTTGCTTTCCCAATGTGGGATCTGCTTTTTGTAAGCAGCAGGTAACACCATACCCAAACGTCCGTTTTTGTGAAGCAGTCCCGCTGATCTGTCCAACAAAGCATTCACCGTAAGATCGGTTGTATGGCGTGCCATATCTCGGTTTTCCACACCGCTTTTTAAAGCATTTTCAAAATAAGGAGGATTGCTGACGATCAAATCGAAATGGGTTTCTGTTGCCCATTTTAAAAAATGGGCCTGTTTTGCCTGCAGGCGATTGGCCCAGGGCGAACCTTTCATATTTTCCGAGGCTTGAGCAGCAGCCGAAGGGTCCAGTTCCAATCCCATGATCCGAATCTGAGGAAAACGTTGGGCCAGCATTACGGCAATGACACCGCTTCCGGTGCCAACATCCAAAACATGGCGAGCGGTATGGCCTGCCACCCAGGCTCCCAAAAGCACACCATCGGTTCCTACCTTCATGGCGCATTTGTCGTGTCGGATGGTAAATTTTTTGAAATGGAAAGCAGGAGAAGCCATGCTTATTCTTCCGAATCGCCGGCTGATCCTCCGAGGTAAATATCCAGCAAGCCTTCCGGCAAACTTACCCGAATGGTTTTTTCAGCCCGGTTTGTTTCACGAATGATTTCATCGTTTATCGGGATGAACACTTCCTTATACCCCACTTTCAGCTCAAAAAGCGGGTTCTGCTTATAATCAAGTACCCGATTGATCGTACCCACCTTTCCGGCGTGTTCATCCACAATGGTAAATCCAATTACTTCGTGGTAGTAAAATTGGTTCCCACGGAGTTCCGGCAACCTGGCCGAAGGCAAAAACAAACGGGTACTCACCAATGTACCGGCCTGCTCCTCGCTGTCGATCCCTTCCAACTTTGCACTGGCAAAGCCTTTTTTATCCAAACGCCAAGAAGTGATAAAAAAAGGAACCGGATCTTGTTGGATCTCAACAAAAACCGATTCCAATGTTTTATAATCGCAAGGATCGTCTACATCGAGGTAAATGCTTACCTCCCCTTTGAACCCTCGGGTTTTAACGATGTATCCGAGATAGAAGAGGTCTTCTCTATCCATAACAGATACCGAAGGTTTTATGCTTCTTCGTTTTTCACATCCGCCTCTGTGGCTTCCGTAGCATCGGCATCTGTAACCTCGGCATTCTCTTCGCCTGCCAATTCGTTTTGTTTTGCAATGCGTGCTTTTTCGCGTTCGGCACGAATTTCCGACTCAGCAGTAAATGCAGCAGCAGCCTGATCTGCGATGCCTTGTTTTACGGCATCCTCTTTCGCCTGTACTTTGTTTTCTTTTGCATCAAGCCAGGTTTTGAAACGGTTTTCTGCTTCTTCTTCGCTGAAAGCACCTTTTGCCACACCGCGAATAAGGTGCGCATGATAGGTAGCTCCTTTGTAGCGAAGAATGGCACGAGCCGTATCGGTAGGTTCTGCACCTTTCAAGAGCCAATCTACAGCCAGATCGTGCTTCAACTCAATGGAAGCAGGATTGGTGTTTGGATTGTAAGAACCGATTCTTTGAATGTAGCGTCCGTCGCGAGGAGAACGGGCATCTGCAACAACTACATGATAATAAGGTTTGCCTTTTTTGCCCTGGCGTTGCAATCTGATTTTAGTTGCCATCCCAGTTAATTGTTTAAAGGGTCCGAAACCCGGTTAATTAATTTGGAAAAAAGGGGCCGGTTATCCGACACCCTCCCGCTTCACCCGGCCTTATGGTCATAAAGCTGAGGAAAGGGGGCGCAAATATCTGACTTTTTAGTGGATATACAAGCCATATGTGTTCCGAACTCCGTTTTGCCCAGATTATTGATGTCAACAATAAGCGTTGGCTGGTTTTTTCGTGTACATTTCCTTTTTCATCAAAAAGCAAAAAAGCACCGGTATCCCGGGTATTCCCATTTTATGGCCTTCCGTTGCATACCATTTTCGCATCTTTGTGTCGTGCAGGAAAAGTTACCGGTTCGAGTGTGTTTTTATGTTCGGGAATTTCCCCGGGGCAAAAGCCCCGAACACACCATCCGTCGTTTTACAAAAAACTTTTGCTGTTCAAAAACCGTATGCAGATCAAAAGCGAAAAACAAGGAAGCAGAACAACAGCATGCTGATATGGAACCATTTTTACGTTCGTTTTACAACGAACGGAGCGTGGATATTTTCACAACGCCTTTTCCGGCTTCCGCTACCTGAAACTCCTGCATCCGGCTTTTAAAGCAAGTTATGTGTACCTTACTTTTTTCCATACAGCAACATCCGGATTATCCTTTTGTTCTCATTGCCAACCGGGATGAGTTTTATCAGCGGCCTTCCGCTCCTGTCCGGTTTTGGGAAGACGAGAGTGGCATTCTCGGCGGACAAGACTTGCAAGAAGGCGGCACCTGGATGGGAATAACTCAAAACGGTCGTTTTGCAGCCCTCACCAATTACCGTGAAGGGGGCCGCAACATCGCCGATTCGCCTTCGCGCGGCTTTTTGGTACGCGATTACCTTACCCACAAGAAAAGCAGTGCTGCCTTTTCCGACAGTTTACAACATAAAGGCATCCGTTACAACGGTTTTAATATGCTTTTTGGAAACATGGAAGAAGGATGGCATTGCTACAGCAACCGTGGGGGTAGAACCATCAACCTTGCTCCCGGATTGTACGGCCTCAGCAACCATTTACTGAACAGCCCCTGGCCAAAAGTAGAACATGGCAAACAACGCCTTGCATCCGTACTGAAAGCACAAAGCAAAATTACGCCGGCTCAATTGTTGCCCATCCTCGAAGAAAATAATACCTGGCCGGACGATCAATTGCCAGATACGGGGATAAGCCTTGAGTGGGAACGCAGGTTATCGTCCATCTTTATTACCAGCGAAAACTATGGCACTTGCGTTTCAACCATTGTACTCATAGATAAAAATAAGCATGTTACTTATTTTGAAAAAGAACATCGGAGTGGCCTTGCCCATCGGTTTGAATTCGACCTGATCTAAAGGAGTTTAAAACAACTGTCGCGAAAAACGTTGCTTTGCGAGGGCCAGGGTTCTCTGGCAGTTTATATGCAAACCACCCAACACCAACTGCCCATCCATAGCATTGCTACTGTTGTTGTGTTAAGCCGATAACGCCATGTTGCAGTGCATTAAATAGGGTCTGCTGAAAAACATGCCTAAATTAAGGCAATTGATAGCATTAGGAACCACTGTAATTCATGATCTTGATACCACACCCGCTAAAGATATCCCTATATTTTTTGGGAGTTCACGTAAAAAATACAATGTACAATATCCTGAAAAAGAAATAAAGGAAAAACAAAAATCGTGTAGTAGTTATTTATAATTTATTTGGATACAATTTTAATGGTGTGTGTGGATGATTTTAAAGCCGTTTCACAGTTCGCGAGATCACTCATTACAAGGAGGGTACAGGACAAATTGTTTAGCCTATGGCCTGCGTTTTACCAATCCCTTTTAGTCGCCTTTCTTTGCTTGTTCAGTTAATGCGGGTGCTTTTTTTTTAAAAAATGCGTCTTTGTCCCAGGCCTCAGCTTCACCATTGTCTATGCCTTTTAGAATAGCTTCACGCATCATGCCTATTTTGGCCTGTTGAAGTTCGTCCTGTTCTTCGAGCAATCGAAACGCAGCTCGTACCACCTCACTAACCGAGTTGTAATGCCCCGATCCAATCTTGACTGGGATAAAATTCTCAAAATGTTCGTTCTTCGTTCAAAGAAATATTCATATTAAAGTCCTTTCGTTTCTATCAGTATCCCTGATATAACGAAAAGTAGCAATCTTCCGATCTTTTCTAATTGCCTGGCTATGTGAATATAGGCCTTGCCCGGTTTCATAATCCGTGAAGGATGGTGATGTGCGAGTATGATGCGATGAGCGCGGCGCTTTAATGCGGTAGCAAAGATTATTCCGGGGTCAATTGTAGTTTCGATGTGCCGCCCTTAGAAATCGGTGCCTTACCGCTTTGTTTCCGGAAGCCAACATTTGGTCATAACGCATACGTACAAAGCCCGGAGGACATACATGTTCGTAAAACCTTGCTTTATTACGCTTATATTGTGCCATTGTATCCTATTTTTGAATTCCATTTAAAGCCATGTCTTCAGGTCGGTTCGTTGTGTACAAATCATCGGCAGGGTCGGGTAAAACCTACACCCTTGTGCGGGAATACTTGCGTTTGGTATTGGGGCATGAAAACCCTCAATATTTCAGGCACATTTTGGCCGTTACCTTTACGAACAAAGCGGCCAATGAAATGAAAGAACGGGTTTTGGAATCCCTTGAAACCCTTGCTTCCAAACCGGAAGAACCCCGGTACAATGCGGTTTACCTCGAAGACCTGGCTCAGGCAACGGCCTTGGATCCGGGAACTGTTTCCTGCAGAGCCGCTGCCGTACTCGAAGAAATGCTTCACCATTATTCCGACTTGGGCATCAATACGATCGACAAGTTTGTACACCGCGTGGTGCGCACATTTGCACGGGACCTTCGCATTCCTGTTGATTTTGACGTGGAGCTTGATTCCGACCATTTACTGACCAAAGCCATCGACCTGCTGATCCACAAAGTAGGAAGCGATCTACAACTCACGCAAACCTTAGTTGAGTTTGCCGAAAACAAGGCCCGCGAAGATAAAAACTGGCACATCGAAAAAGATCTTCATCGTTTTGCCCGAAGCTTGTTGCGCGAAGAGAGCGAACCCTCTCTCAACGTTTTGAGGGCGATGCCTCCACATGCTTTTCGGTCGGTTCGTGAAAACATCCGGCAGAAGCTGGAGTTTTTTCAACACCAAGTACGGCAGATGGGACAAAAACCGTTGGATCTGATCGATAAAACAGGAGTGCCCCGCTCCTCTTTTGCCGGAGGTGAAAAAAGAGGCCTGCCGAACTACTTCCGGGTTTTGGCCGAATTTGAAGAAACCAAACTATTCCCGCCTTCGAAAACCGTACTGAATGCCATCGATAACGACAAATGGGCAGCTGCAAGGGCTTCAGGGGAAGATCGGGAGGCCATTGACTCGATCCGCGACGACCTTTTTGCTCTTTATACCAAAGCACTGGAATTTCTGGAAAAAAACCTGCCCGAATACCGCCTTTACCAACTCATCTCAGAACATTTGTATGCTACTTCCGTACTCAATGAACTGGACACCATTATTGCACAGGTAAAAGAGGAAGTCAATATTCTGCTCATTTCCGATTTCAACAAAACCATTTCCAACATTGTACTCAACGAACCGGCTCCTTTTATTTATGAACGGTTGGGCGAACGCTACCACCATTACCTGATCGACGAATTTCAGGACACTTCCGTGATGCAATGGCAAAATTTATTACCGTTGGTAGAAAACAGCCTGGCCTTTTCACATTTTAATCTGGTAGTAGGAGATGGCAAACAGGCCATTTACCGTTGGCGGGGTGGCGAGGTGGAACAATTTGCCCGATTGCCGGAGATCCACCACCATAACAACCCGCACATGCTGGAAAAACAGCACATCCTGCAGGCCAACTACGAGGAGCAACAATTGAACACCAATTATCGCTCTCAAAAGGAAGTAGTGCATTTTAACAACGAGTTGTTTCGAATATTCAATGCCGAGTTGGCCCCCGAATACCAAACCATTTACGATGGTATGGAACAAGAAATACTGGAAGGCAGAAGCGGAGGTTACGTACAGGCCTGTTTGCTGGAGTTTTCAGAAGATGCTTCGCCCGAAGAAACATACCTGAACGCATTAACCAAAGCGATCCGATCGGTAAAAGAAGATGGTTTTGCCCTCCATGATATTGCAGTACTTACGCGAAACAACCGGCATGGCAGCCTGATCGCAGAGCACCTTATGGCAGAAGGCATAGAGGTCATTTCTTCCGAAAGTTTGCTCTTGAGCAGTTCTCCGGAAGTGGCTTTTTTGATGGCTTTTTTCCAGCTGATCAAAGACCCCGGAGACAATTGTGCCAAGGCAACCATTGTACGTTACCTTACCGAAGAAAGGCACCGGGAAAAGGCTTTCCATGAATTGATAAGCGAACACGCACATGCGATTGATACGGAACATCACCGGGTCTTTGTGAACTTGTATGCACTGCTGGAAACATTGGGTTACTCTTTAAAACTGTGGCAGCTTGCCCGCCAACCCATTTATCAGACTGCCGAAGACCTGATCCGCATTTTTCGGCTCAACAAAGAACCGGATGCCTATTTACAGTTTTATCTCGATGCGGTACACCATTATGCCCAACGGTTTGGCAACAACGTAGTCGAATTTCTGGAATGGTGGACCGCTCAGAAAAGTAAGTTATCGGTGCAAGTGCCCGAAGGAGCAGAGGCGGTAAATATCCTTACCATTCACAAATCCAAAGGATTGCAATACCCAGTGGTAATGGTTCCTTTTGTAAACTGGCGGATTACACCATCGAAAGACAGCCTGTGGGTAGACCTGAAGGATCAAGTAGAAGGCCTGGATGTGGCTTTGCTGCCCACCCATAAAGCCCTTGAGCAAACGGAGTATGCACACCTGTTTCTGGAAGAGAAAAATAAATCTTTTCTCGACAATATGAACCTATTGTACGTAGCCCTCACCCGTGCGGAAGAACGGTTATACCTCTTTTCGGAAACCACCACCAACCGTTCCAACATTGCACACCATTTCGCCGCTACATTGGTACAAATGAAAGGCTGGAACCCTGATAAAATGGGAGTATTTCGCGGTGTACCGGAAGCTCCCGCAAGGGTTCAAAAAACCAGTCATGCGGTTTACACGCTAAAAGAATTTCCTTCGTGCAACTGGCACGGAAAACTGGCTATCAGTTATCAATCGCCCGGTATGTGGGAAGGTAAACCGGCTGCTTCCGGAAACCTGAATGCATTGATACGAACGGCTATGTGCAGAATGACACATGCCAGTGACCTTCCGTCAGTCAGCATGAAAATGCTGCACGAAGGGTTGCTTTCCGAAAAAGAAAAAGAGGCATTGGAAAAACGACTGACCCAACTTCTTGCAACGGGTACCATTACAAGTATTTTTGGTCAGGATCAGGAAATTCGGATCCATCCGGAATTACTGACCAAAGACGGGCAAAACATTCAACCGGATCGCATTACCACAGACGGACGATCGGCAACGATTACCTGTTTCAGAAATAAAGAAGGAACGGATGAAGCACGCGATATTTTACGAAAAGCCAACCAGATACTTCTGGAAATGGAATATGCTCCGGTAAAGGGATACCTGTTTCATCTTGAAGCGGGTAAGGTTGAATTGGTTTCAGATTGACCGTTTTGATCCTTTGCTCCCCGGGATCTGCCGAAAGATACATCCGGCCCTGTAACCTACCACGCAATTATTACGTAATATCTTTTATGCTTTTAGGGTGGTCGGTTTTTTTTACAGCACTTAAGGTTCCAGTAATAATCGTTTATTTAGCTATCATCACCAACCATTTGTAACATTTCGAGATTTTGTTCGTTTTGAAATTGATATCTTACACCCTATATTTATCAAATCCTATTTTCTGCTTATGAACATTAAATGCTTGTTTTTTTCGCTGCTGATAGTTGGTTTAGCATCTTGTGGTAGTGGTGATGCGGTAAATACTACCCCGGAAGGCCTTCGCACTTTTGATAGGTCTTTCATGAACACAGCATTAGATCCGGCAGAAGATTTCTTTTTGTACTGCAACGGTTCCTGGGTAAAAAACAATCCCATTCCCATAAATCAAAATTCCTGGAGTAGTTTCAACGAACTTCAGGATTACAACAACTCGATCTTAAAAAAAATTCTTGAAAGGGCCTCGGAGAACGGAGGGGAAAAAGGTTCGGTCACTCAATTGATCGGTGATTACTATAAAACCTTCATAGATATAGAAAAAAGAGATGCCGATGGCATTGCTCCTATTCAGGAGCAATTGGATAAAATTGAAGCGGTAAGCAACAAAGCAGACTTGGTGAATGTAATGGCAGATCATCACAATTATGCCATCAATTCTTTTTTCAGCTTTAATATTGAGCAGGATTTTAAGGATAACACCAAGTATGCCATCTTTCTGTGCCAGGGAGGTATTGCACTTCCCGGCAGAGAATATTATCTGGATGCCGATAAAACAGAACTCCGGAAGGAATACAAGGTGCATGTTACTCAGATGTTCCAACTAATAGGATGGGATAAAGCCACTGCGCAGGCCGGTGCTGCTGCCATCCTCAAAATAGAAACTGCCCTGGCAAAAGTTTCAATGGGCATAGAACAACTGAGAAAAATTAAGACACAATACAACCCGATGTTGATGGCGGATGCCATGCAACTCTATCCTTCTTTCAATTGGAACATGTATTTTGAAAAACGGGGGGTCAGTATGCCGGAAACCATCATAGTAACACAACCTGATTTTCTCAGAGAGTTGGAAAACATTATGCAAAATACTTCCCTGGAAGATTTAAAAGCATACTATACCTGGACCCTCCTGGATCAGTCGGCCAGCTCCCTTACCAGTACCATCGACCAACAAAATTTCCGTTTCTACTGGCAGATTATGCGTGGCATTCACAGCATGAGACCTCATTGGGAAAGAGGCCTCAACTACATGCATTTCTCGGCATTGGGCGAGGCATTAGGGCATGCTTACGTTGACGAAACCTTCAGTGCCGAATCCAAAGCCAAAGCAAACATCATGGTAGACAACATCATTGCTACTTTTAAGGAACGTTTAGATGCGAATGAGTGGATGAGCGACTCCACCAAAGTGATGGCCCACATCAAGCTGGCTTCTTTTGGTCGTAAACTGGGTTATCCCGATGAATGGACCGACTATTCCAGCCTTGATATCAACCGTGAATCGTATTATGCCAATTACCTTGCCGCACGTGCTTTTGATGTACGCAAAAGACTGGATAAACTAAACGGACCCATCAATAAAAACGAATGGGATATGCCGTCACACACGGTAAATGCATATTACAACCCCTTGCGAAATGAAATTGTTTTCCCCGCAGGCATTTTGCAACCTCCTTTCTTCGATCCCGAAGCAGAAGATGCGTTGAATTATGGCCGGATGGGAATGGTGATCGGACACGAATTGATCCACGGATTTGACGACCAAGGAAAGCAGTTTGATGCCGTAGGCGAACTGAAAAACTGGTGGACCCAAAAAGACCAGGTGGAATTTCAGGAACGAACCGAAAAACTGGTAAATCACTGCGATAATTACCTGGTACTCGATACGGTTCATCTTAGAGGAGAACTTACATTGGGTGAAAACATTGCAGATCTAGGTGGCCTTACACTGGCCTACTATGCTTACCTCAAATCATTGGAAGGAAAAGAAAAAAAGATCGTGAACGGATACACACCCGAGCAACGTTACTTCATTTGCTTTGCACAACTGTGGAAAGTCAACCTCACGAATGAAGCACTGATCCAGCAAGTAAAAACCAATCCTCATGCGCCCGGTATGTACCGGGTAAATGGCCCATTGTCCAACATGCCCGAATTTTTCCAGGCATTTAACATACCGGAAGACAGTCCGATGCGGAACTCCGCAGAAAACATTGCAGATATTTGGTAATCCTTCTGAGAACAGTTACTCCTGCCTGAAAAGGCACTTCCTTTCAATGGGTTGCCGCTGCCGGTTCAATGGTGGATGTATGGCCCTTTTTCATTGGTATAAAGCCATTTAAACGGCTTATACTCTTGGCCTGGGGTACCGCTACTTTCGAATGCAAAAAACGAATGCCGCAGGATTTTATTTGCGGTTTTCGCTCTGTAACAAACTCTTTCGGTGGGTTCTGTTTCGATTTTTACCCTGTGTAAACCGGCTAAGAAACCACCGGAAAACTCTCTTTTCAAAAAAAGAGACCGGCTTATTTTCATGCAGTGCCCTCTTTTTGCATTACAGGCCATGCCATTCGTGGTGTAAAGCCCTATATTTGCCCCCGGTTAAAAAATACATGGGCAAAGCATCTTCCGAAAACAATAAAACACCAACAAGAAGCGTCAACCCTGTTCATTGGGATCGCATCACAGAACATCCGGATGAACGAACAAACCGGGAAGAGATCGAAAAAGGCATGGCAGTTTCCGAAAGAACGTATGCATCAGATATGGATCTTGGATCCCCTATCAGACCTGCTTTCCGCTTTTACGAAAAATTAAGCTACAACGCCTGTTTTCGAAACCGGCACCAACGGAATGGGGTAAAAATTGCCCCTTGAAACACGCATGCTAAACGTTCGCCTAACGGCGGATCACACCTGGGAATGATCAGATCATGAGACTATTCAGCAGAAAGAAAAAAAACAGCACCCCGGCCGGGTTTCATGTACTCACTGTAAAACAAGTACGTACACTCACCAAAGATGCCGAAACCATTTCATTCAATGTACCGGAAGATCTGGCAACCCGTTTTCAATACCTGCCGGGGCAATACCTCACTTTTTCGGTTATGGTAAACGGCGAAGAACTGCGCCGCTCTTATTCCATTTGCACAGCCCGGAACGAACCTTTAAGCATTGGAGTTAAACGAGTGGAAGGAGGACGTGTATCCAACTACCTCTGCAACGAGATACAAGCAGGAAGCAAAATCCGAGTCCTCCCTCCTGCTGGTCGCTTTGTAGTGGAAACAGATGCCAGCCGAAGTACCCAATACGTGTTGTTTGCAGCCGGTTCCGGCATTACTCCTATTTTGTCTATACTCAAATCGGTACTTCAGGACGAGCCTCAAAGTTCCGTTCTTTTGATATATGGCAACCGTTCGGAAGAAAGCATCATGTTCCGCCAGGAAATAGAGGCTTTGCAAACCCAACACAGCAATCGTCTGAAAGTGATCCATACGCTGGATATCGCAACAGCAAACTGGACAGGAAAAACAGGACGCATCGATCGTATCAACGCCATCGACCATATTGATCGGAACACCGACCAAAGCAAAACATGCCAGTTCTACATTTGTGGTCCTGATGCTATGATGCGTGAAGTGCAAGCGGCCTTGGAATCCCGTAGCATCAACAACCGTAACATTCATGTCGAATACTTTACAGCACCGGTAGATGAGGCCGGAAATAAGAAAAAGCTGAAAAAAGGAAAGGACAACAGAACCAAAGTGAGCGAGGTAACCATGGTTGTAAACGGTACCGCACACGTTATTGAAGTCGGTGAAAACGACATCATTCTTAACCGTGCCATTGAAGAAGGCGTTGATGTTAGTTTCTCTTGCATGTCAGGAATTTGCGCTACATGCATGGGTAAATGCACTTCCGGAGAAGTGGCGATGGAGGAAGACTTTGCTTTGACAGAAGAAGACCGAGAAGCGGGTTATATCCTTACCTGTCAGTCGCACCCAAAATCCGATAAAGTGACCATCGTTTACGATTGATCGCCCATGGGGGTTTTGGTATTGCGTACGGCATCTAAAAACGCTTCGTACCTTGCTTGATCCACCACTACCCACCGGTTTTCGACATTTTGAAGCAGGTCGTGGATAAACTGATGATCCGGAAACGTTTTGGCTGCCACGTGGGTGATGGCATAACGGGAACCTATGACTTGTATTTCCTCAAAGGCAGAAGCCGAAACGATCCTGAACCAATTCTTCCGGTGTGCATAGCAGCGGAATTGTGGAAATTCCCATTCGCGATCCATACCGGTGAAGATACAACAATTGAAGACAAAATTCCGCTAACTTTACGCCATGCAGATCCACCCACAGCATCAGGAAGGCCTGAACCTTCAAAAACAAGCACAACACGAAGCGGCTGTGCGTGCTTTTACCCACGCACTGGTTGATCAGGAAAACCCGGATATTTACAACGACAGAGGAGTGAGTTACTTTCACCTTGGAAAACTTGACCAGGCTTATCAGGATATGAATTATGCCCTTGAACTGGAACCGCATTACAGCTATCGTTATTCCGCAAGGGCCTATATTCTCGACCGGCAGGGCGATACAAAAAGCGCCATTCAGGATTACCGGAAAGCCATTGAGCTGGATCCCGAAGATGCCATTGCCCACAACAACCTGGGCTTAGTCGAAGAAAAAGCAGGCTATCAGGAAAAAGCCGGAAAAAGCTTCGACCTGGCCGATCAGCTCGCAAAAGAACAAGGCCTTTTCCCAAAGGATGATGTGGCCATGCCTCCGGCGGAAAACAAGCCCGCTGAGTCAGATCCGGTGCCAGATACTCCCTCAAAACCCCAACCCACTCCGGCTTTCAACCATCAGTCCAATGCAACAGGTTCCGGAGCATACATTCGGGAAATGTTACGAGTATTCAAAGACAAAGGAGCCTTCGGAGATTTTATCCGTTTTGTACGCAATGGTTTTCGCAACAACGATTAAACATGGAGTATTTCCTTGAAAAAGTGGCTCAAACCTTGCTTGAGGAACATGGAGAGCAGGTGGGCCATCTGCTCGTTGTTCTTCCGAACCGCCGTGCCGGCCTTTTTCTGAAAAAACACCTGATCCGTATAGCCGGCAAAAATCTGTTTGCCCCTCGTATCTTAAGCATCTCCGACTTTATAGAAGAGCTATGCCCGTTGGAGGTAGCCGATAACATAACCTTGCTTTTTGAGCTTTATCATGTTTACAAAGAAATCGAAGGCGATGCTGCCGAAAGTTTCGATCATTTTTCAAAATGGGGACCTGTACTCCTCAACGATTTTAACGAGATCAATTCCTACCTGTTGGATGACCAGTTGGTGTATGCCAACCTGCGCCAGATCAAATCCATTGAAAACTGGAGTTTAGGAGCCGAAGATCTCACCGAAAATCAGGAAAATTACCTGGCATTTTATCATAAGCTGCCCGCTTTTTACGAGCGTTTTTGTGCGCGTTTGTTGCACCAGCAAAAATGTTTTCCGGGGTATGCCTATCGCTGGGTGGCGGAAAACCTACAAACCCTTTTGCCCGAAATGCATTCCCAAAAGGTGTACTTTGTTGGTTTTAATGCATTATCCACAGCCGAACAACGGATACTATCGGGTATGTGCCATGCCCAAAAAGCACGTTTGTTTTGGGATGCAGACCGGTATTACCTCCGGCAACACAAACACGAAGCAGGTACGTTTCTGCGGCAATACCAAAAAAACCAGAACCTTCCGTTCGAATGGATAGGCAACGATTTTGCTACAAGCGAAAAAAACATCCATATCATAGGGGTGCCGGGCCATGCCGGACAAGCCAAACTGGCCGGCGACCTGCTGGCCAACCAAATTCCTGAAAAACAACAACAAAATACGGCCCTTGTTCTGGCAGAAGAAGCGCTTCTCCTCCCTGTGCTCAACGCTTTGCCCAAAGCAGTGGAAAAAGTGAATGTTACCATGGGTTACCCCTTGAAGAACACGCCCATGCAAAGCCTTTTCGATGCCATTTTTACGTTGCATGAGAATGTATCGCGCATGGGGCAACAACGGCACGGAGCAAAGTTTTACCACAACGATGTGATCAAGCTTTTCCACCACCCTTACGTCAAACGCATGATGGAGAGGAAAGGGCAACGCAATGTTTCCGACTGCATTACCGCGGAAATTATGGAACGCAACAAGGTTTTCCTGAGCATGGAAGAGATGGATGCGTTTTTTGATGATCCGGACATCAGCACTTTGCTGGATCGGGTACGTTACCTGTTTAAGCCTTTGCTTCGTGTGCCGCAAGATGTACTCGAAATGTTGTTCCTGACGACGGATCAGTTGCGTATCTTTCTCATCACCACCCGAAAAAAAACACATCTGGAACTGGAATATGTTTTCCATTATACCCGGATCTTAAAGCGTTTGCAAGCCCTGTCCGATCAGTATGCTTTCTTCTCCGGATTGCACGGATTTCGGTCGTTGTTTCAGCAAATTACAGCTGCCAGTAGCCTCGATTTTTACGGAGAACCTTTACAGGGATTACAGATCATGGGGCTGTTGGAAACCCGCGCTCTTGATTTTGAGAACGTCATTCTTCTGTCGGTAAACGAAAACACGTTGCCCGGGGCCAAAGCCGACTCATCTTTCATTCCGTACGATCTGCGCAAGCATTTTAAGCTGCCTGCCTATACGGAAAAGGATGCGGTGTATGCATACCATTTTTACCGCCTTATTCAAAGGGCCAAAAACGTATGGCTGATCTACAATACGCAAACCGACGACTTCGGAAGCGGTGAGAGGAGCCGTTTCATCGCGCAATTGTTGCACGAGCTACCCAAGATCAACCCAAAAATTAAAATGGATCAACAGGTGCTTGCCACGCCTGTAAAAGTACACCGGCCAAAGGAGTTTGAGGTACCGAAAGACCAAACGGCCCATGCCAGGCTGAACCTGTTGTTTGCAGGTGGTTTGTCGCCTACTGCCCTCACCACTTTTGTGAATTGTCCGCTGGATTTTTACTACAAATACATTCTGAGCCTGAGAGAGGCCAACGCGGTAGAAGAAACCATAGAAGCCAGTTCTTTCGGGGTTTTTGTACATCAAACACTTGAGCAACTGTACCAACCGTTTACGGGGCAGTTTATCCGGGCCGATGATGTGCAACAGATGGTTCCGAAGGTGGCGGCAACGTTGGAGGCCGCCTTTGAAGGGCTTTATTCGGATGATGAAATGCGGTATGGAAAAAATTTCCTGGCCTACCGGGTAGCCCTGGGCTTTATTGAACGTTTTCTTGATCGGGAGATCCATTTTCTGGAAGCATTGGAAGTACAGGGAGAAAGCCTGAAAATTTTGGCGCTGGAAGAAAAACTGCTGACCGAACTGACCGTGGAAACCAAATCCGGCACACAAAAAGTATGCATTCGCGGCAATGCCGATCGCATCGATCAGGTGGGCGGCATTACCCGCATCATCGACTACAAAACGGGCCGGGTAAAAGCCAACGATCTGAAATTGGCTACCACAGCCGAGATCACACACGATATCAAGTTTCAGAAACCTTTTCAGATATTGATGTATGCGCTGATGTACCGGAAAAATTTCCCGGAAGATCAGGGCCGGTTGCAATCGGGCATTCTTTCTTTCAGAGCATTGGAAGAGGGACTGATCAATGCTGAGATTGACGGAGAGCACTTGCTCACCCCTCAACATTTAAACGATTTTGAAGCGGAACTGCATCAACTCATCCGGAGAATAGCGGATCCCGATGTTCCTTTCCGCCATGTGCCGGACAGCACCTGGTGCACCTTTTGTTAAACGGCCGGTGCAACGGAAAAGGGGACTTTGTGCCAACCGAACACAGCCCGAACCGGTACAACGGGGCTGCAAGCATTGGCTAAAACCCCGGCAACGGTTGTATAAACGGTTTTGTGAGGGATAAAAGCTAACTGCGGCTCCGGAACGCTTTCATCTCTGCATTCAGGATCTTGAAGTCGACTTTTTCGTGTGTTTTTACATGGTTTACGATCACCAGCGCCCTTTCAATGCGTTTATCCGTGTTTTTTACGTTCCCCGCAATGTGCAGCAGGCTGCGTTGTTTGCCCGGTGTTAACCGGTGAAAAGCCTCATCGCCTTCCGGGTCCTGATTCAGTACTTCTTTGAATTCTTCCGGTACGGGCATGCCATAATCCGATGCATCGGGCTGTAATTCTACCTGAACCGCAGTACCTTTGCGCAATCCCAGCTTTTTGCGCCGTTCTTTATTTACGTTGATAAAGTACCGCCCTTCCATGCTCATGATGGCACAGTGGTAAGATTCTTTTCCATCTAACGTGGCAATTACCCGCTTGTTTTCCGATTGCAGAAAGGTGTGGGCAACTTCTTCGGGCACCGGCAGATAGAAATACCACAGGTCGGAGTCAAATTTTTCGACGATGGCAACAAAAGTCATGCGATGAAATTAAGGTTTATGGGGCAGAGTACAAAGTGTTATGTTTTGGAGGGGGTAAACGCATTTAAATTATGGTCTTCACCTCAGTTGCTTCTAATGGATTGCTGGTAAAAATGGGGGCTAAAAAGGAAGATATATAAAACGTTTTAAGATATTGTTTTTTTATAGAAAAAAAAACAATATATACAGCTACTGGAGGAGAAAGCAGAAGACACTTACTAATATTGATCTCTTTAATTATAAACCTCTTTCTCACGCATATTTAGTTAAATTGTATATTAGAAGGCAAATATCCCATGTTTTAATCCGCTTGATTCCAATGTGGAGTTGTCAGTTGGATATTTATGGTAAAATCCGCAAACTTACCGGGGAGCGTTCTTTTATTCCGTTTC
>CALLUQ010000012.1 GCA_938010565.1 uncultured Flavobacteriales bacterium | reverse complement strand
AACGATCCTCCGTTTGCGAAAGCCTGATGGCTTTCCGAAGAACGAAGGATGCCTTAAAACTGCTGACGATGAAAAAAAACGATTGGATTTTAAGCATTGGCATTGCGATGTACAGTTTTCTGTTTTTTCGTGAACTGCCCGGAGTGAACTTTCTTATTTTTAACCTAACAGTCATCATCATGCTGTGGTTGAAAAACCCGGACGTTTCCCAAAAACGGGCCTGGTGGATTGCTGCACTGGGCTGCATCGCTACCGGAATAGCCTTAACCTTGCAGAGCAGCATACTTGCCTTTTGGGGGAGTATTGCTTCATTGGCGGTGCTTTCAGCCATAAGTTCCGACTACCGGAACTCTGTTTTGGTTGGAGGGTTTCATGGAGCCATGTCGGTGGCCTGTTCTTTCATTTTTATGATCTTGGATGCCATTCAACGGGTGGCCGGTGTGCAACAAAAGGAGGATGGTCCGAACAGCGGGTCGGTTATACCTCCTGTCGTGCCGGGCGAGGATCCATCAAAGGGGCGGTGGTTGCTCATCGTAATTCCGGTGGTATCAGGGTTGTTCTTTTTCAGCTTGTACCGTAGTGCCAACCCGCTTTTTGCAGAAGTTACAAAAGGTTGGCTCCGTTTTCTTTCGGCCGATCTCATGCTTTTCACGCTATCGGGGCTCCTGATCCTGTATGGCTTGTTCTACCACCGGAACATACCGCATTGGTACCGTTTTGATACCGGTTCCGGCAACAACATCGATGCCGGTGCAAAAGAAACGTGGTTCGACCGAACGATGAGCAAGATGAACGAGCACCGCTCCGGGGTCATTCTTTTTGCTTTACTCAACCTCCTTTTGTTCACCGTAAATGCGATCGACACCCAGTATCTCTACATCCAACAAGCACTTCCTTCAAACATACACCACCCCCATTCCGTGCATCAGGGAGTCGAAGGGCTCATTTTTTCCATCGTTGTAGCCATTGGTCTGATCTTATACTATTTCAGAGGCCGGCTCAATTTTACAACATTCGGGTCCGGTTTGCGGTGGCTGGTTTATATCTGGATTGTACAAAATGCCTATATGGTGATTTCCACAACTTACCGCAACCATTTATACATTGATGCACACAGCCTGACCGAAAAAAGATTAGGGGTTTACATCTGGTTGGGCCTCACCCTGATCGGGTTGTTTTTCACCGGCATTAAGATCTTACAAAAGAAAAGCAACTGGTTTCTTGTACGTTCAATGGGCTGGAGCTTTTACGGTGTACTTGTGATCAGTTGTTTTTTTAACTGGACGCTTGTCATTACCGGGTTCAACATGGCCCAAGCCGATAAAAAACAGCAAGACCCGGATATGTCATACCTTCTCCAACTATCAAGTTCTAATTTACCTGTGATCATCGAATGGTTAAATGCACATCCCGGCAAGGCTTACGATATACGGGAAGGGTACCGGCAGGAAACAATAAAAGAAGCGGTTACCCGGCGAGCCAACCGGATGACAGACCGGTGGGAATCGCTTTCCTGGAAATCCTGGAACCTGGACAATGCCCGGACCATCGATGCGCTGAAAAAACTCAACCCGGAAGGAAAAGTTCCCCTTTCCGTCAACAACAATCATGATAGGCATCATTCATTGGACGGCATTTGATCTTCGCAATAACGTTTTGATTACCATTTTACACCCAAAGTCAGGTAATACGCCCTTCCATCAGAAGGAATAATTCCCGGTCCCGGATATCCGGAAGCCCTCCGGGTAAAATAAGCCGCATCGGTAAGGTTGTTGATGCTGAAAGCCACACTCCAATGCTTTTGATGGTAGCGGGCAGAAAGGTCGGTAACCTGGTAAGCAGGAATACGCCCGTCTACACCATCCGTCGTACTTTCGGCATTCGTAGCATCGGAAAAATGAGAAGCCACATGCGAAAACTGCATACCGGCCGAAAAGGCTTTGTGCCGGAAGTTTAAACCCGTTCTGAAAGTAAAGGGAGGAACTAGCTCCACTGCTTTGCCATCAAAAGCAGGCTCTTTGGAATCGGTATATTGCGCATGGATCAAAGATGTATTCACAAACCAATTGACCTGAGAGTGGAAGGAATCGCCCGCAAAAAAATGCAATAATTCCGTTTCAAGGAAACTTTCTATACCTACTGTGACAGCATCGGAAATATTGGTGCGGTGTTGTATAATTTTTCGGATCAAAACAGGATCGGGAACGGCGGTGTTAGCAACCCCGATGCGGTTGTTGTAGTGCAACATAAAAGTACTCACATCGTATTGCAGGTGCTTTTTCCATTTGCCCCGTATCCCCATATCGGCATTAAAGCCGCGCTCATCCTGAATGTCAGGGTCGATGACCAGACTGCCGTTTTGGATCTGAATATCGGTGAAATTGATGGCCCGGTAATTTTGTGAAATGTTGGTATAAAACTCCATGCCGTCAGGTGCTTTATAACTGGCTCCCAACCCGCCCAGTACAAATCTCCGTTTGTGCATCTGTCGATCGGTATGTGTATCCAGAGCATCACCATCACCTGTCTCGTCATCTCTGTAAATGCCATCGGATCGGGTATGGATGTGTTCAAAACGAATGCCCGGAGTGAGCGACCAGCGTTCGGACAAAGGAACGATCATTTGTGAAAAAGCCGAAGCATTGGTGTTGGGAAAAACATAATCCGAATCTTCCAGATGGTCCGGATTGAGGAAACTGAAATGAGGCCGATCGGTTGCATCTGCCAGGCCCTGGCGGCTGTGGTTAAAGCCTTGGTAATAACGTATGCCGGCTAAAAAAACAACGATGTGTTTCCCCCGGTTAAAACGGTGGATCAAGCGTGTTTCGTTGCCCTTGTTCTTAAATTCCCCCCAAATCAGATCGCGCTCTTCCAACGGATCTGTACGGCCTGCCTGTCCGATAAAACCCAGTGCTTTACGGCTCGCCAGCAACCCAAAAGTATGGCTGCTGATCTCTGTGGCAGAACTCAACTTGTAATGCACAAAAAAAGCTCCAAGCTTCCAATCTACGGCAAACCAGTTCCGTTCCCTGAACGATTGCCGCGGGTTGCTGTTAAAATGTACATCCGTAAGGCCTCCACCCTGTTGGGCAAGGTAGTTCATCCAGGTAAGGTCAAGGCCAAAAGAGAGCTTATCGTTGGCTGTATACCTGAAATTACCGTGTACCGTATGCACATCATAGCCCGTATTAGGGCGCCAGCCGCTCCCTTTTTTATACTGATGAAAAGTGTAGTAATTCAGCCTGCCGGTGGTACCGCCCACACTGGTAAAAGAATGGTAGGCCGCCAGGCCTCCGCTAATGGTATCCCGAAGGCCAAAGCTGCCCACGGTTTGTCGGCTGTTTACTTCTGCCTTTTTGTTTTTGGGCCCGGTTTTCATACGAAAATTGAGCAAACCGCCAAACTGGGTTCCGTATTGCAACGATGCAGCCCCCCGCACAATTTCGATGCGTTCTATCGCTTCCATCGGAGGCGTGTAATAGCTTTCGGGATACCCCAGCGGATCGGCACTGATGTCGTACAAATTTTGCCGCACATTAAAATGAGAGGTACGATCAGGACTTAACCCCCGGCCACCGATGCCCAACTGTATTCCGGCACCATCGCTTTCCCAGATGTTTAACCCCGGTACTTTCACAAAGATCTGACGGCTGTTGTTATTGCTGATGTTGGCCAGCGCATGTTCCAGCACAATCACTTCATTTTTAATGCCATTGTAAATGGCCATGCCTTCTACCGGGCGCATGTAATCCATATCCCGCCCGTTTCCGGATGTATCGCTGATCTCCACTTCTTTTAACCGCCGGGCCAGCCGGGGCATCACTACGGCTATATTTTTCGTAACGTTCTTTTCAAACCCAACAACCAGCGTTTGTGTGCGGTATCCTTTCAGGTAAACCTGTAAGGTTTGTTTCCCTTCCGGGATGCCCTTCAGCACAAACCGACCCCTGGCATTGGTGCTGCAAGAGATCTTCGGGCGATCGACAAGAAAAATTTCGACATTGGCAAGGGGAACAGCGGCAGAATCGTTTTGCACACAACCTTTCAGAACCGCCGTTTGCGCATTTGCAACAGGTGCCCACAGCACCCATAACAACACCATGTAATAACCCGTTCTCATCATCTTCGGTTTTTGTTTTTTAATTCGGCAAATTCATCCATGGTGACCACAGAATCGAACGGAAGGATCCAGGTCTTATGCGACCAGCCCTCTTCTATTTTACTCAAATCGATAAAAGGGTCGATAAACAAGCGCGATCCCTTCCCATTTAAACTGACCCAGATCTCCGCTCTGATCTCCGGATCGGCAATGCCCCGTTTTTGATATGCTTTGTCCAATATTTGAGCATACTGAAGGATCATATCGGGCTGGGTGGCCATCATCTTTTCCTGGTTGGGAGTCAAAAAGTCGCTGTTATGGATCTCCACTTCTCCTTTTTGTTCCGGGTCTTTTACATAAAAAAAAGCTTTCCCCGCTTTTTCCATCAGCATGACGCGCCAGGAAAACCGGTAGCCTTGTTCGGTCCAGAACAGATGATCCGGATACAGCAGATAGCGAAAAGGCAACGCCATCTGCAGCAGCAAAAAAACAATTACGATGGGCGGAAGCAAAAGCCGGAGGAATACAGGGTAACGAAATTGTTTGGCGAGGGTATAGCTTCTTTTGGATAAAAATGCAATGATGCGGTGGTGGAAAGAGGATGGAAAAAACAGCAAGGTGCTGGCCATCATAATGAAGGGAAACATGCCAATGGGAAAAAGAAGCCAGGTAAGCAAATGGAACACCAGTACCATAAAGTAAGCTGGCACCCGCGTTCGTTTGTTCCAAAGCAAAAAAGGGATGCTCAGATCGAACAAAGCACCGGCCCATGAAAAAAGGTATGCCACCCAGGGTTTTGCCATCCATGTACCGATCAAGAACCAATCGCTGTGAGCAGGGAGCCAGGTACGCATGGGTTGTGCTTCCAGCAGCCAGTCGGTGTTGAGTTTGGCCACTCCGGCAAAAAAGTACACCATGGCCAGCTGCCATTTTAAGAGGTTGATGTTCCACCGCGGAACCTTTCGGGAACGCAGGCTCGGCCAGATGCGTGCATCAACGGAAAAGGCTCTGTTGGCAGGCAAGAGGAGAAGCAAAAAGGCGATCAGACTGATGAAATAGTAGTGATTGAGGTAATTGGTTTTGTCGATGAGTTCGATGTAGGTAAAACCCAGAAAAAAACCGGTAATCGCCAAGCGGTAAAAACACCCTAGCAAAATGAGGAAAGCACACAGCGTTACGCCTGAAAAAAGCAACCATATACCGATTTTTCCCGGAGCTTTCACCCATTCAAACCCATAATAAGGGAAATGGTGCGCAGGCTCAACGTACAAAGACTCCACCCATCCGCTCATCATAAACCGCAGCATGCTGATGAGCATCACCGTTCCAAAAATAACTCTGAAAACGGCAAGGGGAGCAATATCAACCGGTAAAAACTGGCGCCTGATGATCAACATGTCTTAATCTCCGTCGTTGTCCTGATAAGCGATCAGAATACCAAGAGCCGACATCATGTCCAATTTCCAGAAAACCACCAATTGTTGCAGTTCGACATACGTGGCAAGTACCTCTTCCCCGTGGGTTTGCACGTAATCGGCAAGCGGGTCGTTCATCCCGTTTACGGCCATTCTGGCATCTGCAATTTGGTTTTCAATGGCGGCATATAAGGGGCCGCCATGGTGTTGAGTACCGATAAATTTCAGGTATTCGTTTAAGCTGTTGCACATGCTTCCTGCCACCCCGCGGCCCAGGTAAAGATCTGCGTGTGCATCAAGGCTTTCTGCCAGGTAGGCTACATTGTGGGAAGATTCGTAGTAGGCTTCCACGTGGGTTGGCAATGGGGTCTGGCTAAATGTGAGTGCCCCCGAAGGAATACCCAGTTTGGATGCCCTGGAGGTTTCGAAGCTTTTGTTAAAAGCATTCAGCATCACCCCCAAAGAACTCCCCACATCCGTTCCGGTGTTGGCCACAAAGAGCGCCCTGTAATTGCCTTCGGTGGCCACCCATCCGGCATACACCTTCCGAGCATCCGAATCGATGCGTGTGGCCAGGTCGGTCAGATATTGCAACCGGTTGGCCGCATCCGAATCCGTGGTAAAAGCGGCCAGGATATCCACATCGGTATTTCCGGTTCCGTGCAAAAGAAAATCGATGGCCGGAAACCCTTTGGCGTCTGCATTGGAAGAGGCATCCAGATCATACACACCGGAACCAATGTTGTGGTTGATCTCCATGGTATTGGTGGGAAAAATGTTGGTGCCGGCCTGAAGGAAAAAATCTTTGGCCGGCCCAAAATCATACAACGAAACCCTTTGCCAGGCCATCAGCGCCGTGCGCCAGGCCAGCCGACATGCAAGCAAATGAGGCAGATCTCGTTGCGTCTCAAAACCGTTCACTGCCTGCAATAACTCCCCGGTGGCCGTTCGGTAGTTCTCATAAGCGGGAATGATGAGGTGGTCTGCATAGTGTGTGAGAAGAGCACCTCGGTCAAAGTTGACCGACTGCCTCGTTTCCTCATCGGAATCTTTGCAACCGAACCCGGTAAGCAGAACGGCCAGCAACAACGTAAGCGATTGTTTTTTCATACGGTTTACAATTGATTTTTCACACCGGTAAGATCAAGATAAGCCGCCAGGCCATCTCTCACCGTAGCAATGTTGGTAAGGGTTACGAGATAAAAGTCATTTCCCAGGGCAGCCAGCAATGCATCGACCTGACCGATCGTAACACTCGGAGCATGGCCGTATTTCAGGCTTTGAATAAAAGCGGCTGCTTCGCTCAGTTGGTGGTTGCGCAATGCATCGTCGGTAAAATTATCGACTGCACTGTTGAGGTAATGAATGGCCGTACCCCCTGCCACCCGTTCCAGTTCTTTACGAATGATCGCAATTTGTGCATCGCGCGTATCGTAATCTTTTGCCACAATAGCCGCCCGGCCTTTGCGGAAAGCCATTCCGATCCGGGTAGCGGAAGAAAGTATTCCTTCGCGGGCGTGGGCATATTTGCCCCAAAACCGGTGGGTGCCATTGGCCGGAAAATCAGTAGCGGTGGTAAAATAACCGTATGCCTCATCCCAATGGTGTTCCATTTTCGTATAGTGTTTTCCCCCTGCCGCATCTACCGCATTTTGGTTGTCTGCATTCATTTGTGCTTCGGCAAGGTACCAACCTGTGATCTGGTTGTAGAAAACCGCCCCCATCAGTCCTTTTTCGATCAGTTGCGTATATTCCATTCCTTTGGCACTGCAAAGGTACTTTTTAGATGGGTTGGTTGTACTAACAACCACTCCTGCCTGGCCAGCAGCACCGTTGTCGTTGCCCGCTACGGTATTGGCACTGACTACGGCCATATCCTCCATCAAACCTTCAAAACACGCCTGCACTACCGGATCGGCAATGCCGGAGGAAGCAGCAGTTTTGTTTTTGAGTTGTTTGCCGGACCCGGCCATGCCCCAACCACCGGCATCCGTCCAGTTAAAACCATGGTTGGCATAACCGTTTTTTAAGGTTTGTCCGTCTATGGCCGTTCCTGAAGTATGGGCCGTTTTCATATAGGTCGTCATCTCCTCCAACATTTCCAGGCGAATGGTCTGTCCCTCAAAGCTAACCGTATTGTTGCCGTTGGCATCTGTAAAGGCATAAGTAGCCGGAACATGTTGTGTTGTTCCGTAAATACAACCCCCATCGCTTGTTTCGGCATCGGGGTTATAATTCAAAGCATTGGGGTCCATGCATCCTTCTTCATGGTTACAGGCAGAAAGCCCGGCGATCAACATTCCTGTTGCTGCTATAAATCGATGTTTCATTAGATGTTTCATTCAATGCCATATTATGAAAGCCCTATTTTTATTTGGATCAATTCTAAATAGCGGATGCAAATGTAGGTGGAAGGTACATGGCCGGCAATACCTTGTTTGTGGTATTTTATAATCCGGGGGTGGATGTAAAATGCGGTTATTTGTTCAGGTGCAGTCGGTTGATAGAGGGAAGTCGTCCCGTTGTTTCCGATGGAAGTGGCCCTAATCCGGCCAGGCCAGAACCCGAAAAACAGGACGGAACTCAATGGTACTGCAACCGGTAGCAGGTACATTCGGGAGTGTTTCGCCCGGATTTACCAGCAATTTGCTAACCGCAGGTTACACCATCGTTTAACCGGTACGCTCCATGAGGTCATGCTGGAAATTCGGAGACCAGAGGGCTAGACTACAATACTTTTACAAAGGGCTTGAACAGAAATCCCGGGTCAAACTAACAGAAATGAAATCTCCGGATCTGCTTTTATGCTCATGAACGGAATGGTACTTCTTAAGCCAATAGCCAAACTTCGACAAACTCACGCTTTTGTGTTCAATATTATAGATCCCTTCAGCCGGAAATGGCTCTATCAGTCAGCAGCTTTCAGCATGACCCAACATCAAGTCAAACAGGCGCGGGAACACCTGATAGAGCATCACTTACAGCCCAACGATACCCTTAAA
>CALLUQ010000011.1 GCA_938010565.1 uncultured Flavobacteriales bacterium | reverse complement strand
GTATACCTTAAAATCATGGATGGAAAAAGTGCCGTTACCGTTGGGAGAAGGGTATTTTTTCCCATATTCCAACTCCGTTCCGTTTACGTATGCATTAAAATGAACCGTTGCATTTTTATCGGATGCACAGGAACACATCAGGAGGAGGAGCAGAATGAGCATCAGGATGCCATCAATATGGGTTTTGACGGAAGGGGCTTGCATACTTTTTATTCGTAATAAAAGTTGAATCCGTAAGTGTTTTTAAAAAAGCAATGATATCGCTTTTTTCCTCTTTGGTAAGTTTTAAGTCAACAGGATCGTTGGGTTCTCTGTGTTCATTGCTCGCTTCTCTTATGAGTACATCGAGGGTGGCACTCATGCGGGTGTGTGTATTGTAATGCTCCAGTACTTCCTCCAGGGTATGGAATCGGCCATCATGCATATAGGGAGCGGTAAGGGCAATGTTTCGCAAAGTCGGAACTTTGAATTTCCCCTTGTCTAAAGGATTTTTGGTCACCGAAAACAGTCCGTCTTCCAGGTGTTCGTCGTTTTCCAGCCCGTTGTTGGCAAAACCATCAAACCCGCTGCTGAAACCATCGGTCAGAAAATTTCGATGGCAATCTCCGCAATTGCTGCCGCGCAAACCGGCAGAAGGATCGGGGTGTGTAAAAAAGGATTGCAGACCCCGCATTTCCTGTTCCGATAATTGCAGCTCGCCTCTCAGAAATTTATCGTATTTGGAATCTTGTGAAACCAATGTGCGCTGAAATTGTGCAAGGGCTCTGGCTACGTGCTTTTCGCGGATGGCAGGGGTATGGAATGCCGATTTGAATTTTTCTTTGTATACGGAATCATCGTTTAGTCTGAGCAGGAGCTCGCTGATCTTCAGGTCCATTTCCGTGGGGTTTTCAATCGGCAATAAAGCCTGTTCCTCAAGGCCGGCCACTCTGCCATCCCAAAACTTATGTGAAGTAGACCAGAGCATGTTTGCCAACGACATGGTATTCCGTTCCGTTTTTTGCCCTCTTATGCCTATGCCCACTTTTTTGCCATCGGTAAATGCTTTTGATTGTTGGTGGCATGTAGCGCAGGAAATGCTGCTGTCTTTTGAAAGCCTGGTATCATAAAATAACATCCGGCCAAGTGCTACGCCTTCAAGGGTTAAGGGGTTGTTTTCGGGTAGTTCAAATAAACCAAAATAGAAGGGGGCTTTAAAATTGCGCAGCGGTGTTGTTTCGGCATATTCATCCGGTGCATTCGTACCGGTACAGCTAAGGACCAGCAGAATGCATCCGGATAAAAGGTAGAGGTATTCTGATTTCATAAAAAGAATGTAAATCTGAAAAGATCAAATTTCGTTCTTGTTATTGCATCGGTTTTATTTTGTTTTGTTAATGGTGGTGTGTATACGCATTTTCATTGAACCCGCCTACGGCTGCAATACCAACGCCTAATTTCTCATAAATGTTTACCGTGTTTAATACTTCGCCTGTATTCCGGTTATAGGCCGTTACCTCATGCATGCCCAAATCGATCGGGAGCGCAAACGGAATGTTAAAAGGTTGCTGGCCCAGGTTCAATAAATTTTGCTGCACCAACAATACCGGTATTTTTTCTCCTGTTTCGGGGTGATCCACATCAAAAAAGGCCAGGTGATGTGCACAGGATTTTGTAATGTATTCCACTCCTGCATCCACAAGCTGGCCGGAATTGGCATACGCAAGCAGATCAAACGTTTTTACCTTTTCGGCATAAGTAATGTATATTTTTGAACTGTCGACGTATATTTCCAACGGGAAATACTCTTTTTCATCTTTTGGGGCATAAACTTCGGTAAAAGCATCAAATTCGCCGGTAGATGCATTCCAGTTGGCAGAAACGAGTTTACCGCTCACCATTTCGACCACCAGAGCCCTTTCATTTCCGTCAAAAGCCGGGTGAAAACTTTTTCTGAATATGGCACATTCAACAGGAGCAACGGGAAATCCGGCTTCGGTAACCCCCAGATCGTAGTTCTTGATGACTTCGCCGGTAGAAAAATCAATGAGGGCCACCTCGTGGCCAAGAGAATCAACACTTGGTACGCCATAAAGTGCAATATCTTCGTGGATGACCGAAGTAACCAAACCAACCGGCTTATCATCAAACAAAGAAATTCCGTGAGAATACCTTAACTGTTCTGCATCAACAATGGTTTTCAGAAGTGCATCGGTATGCGCATCATAAATGCAAACGCCTCCGAGTGTATCGTTTCCGTAACCATCCAGCGATGTAATGGCGTATCGGTCTTTTCCACCTTCTTTAAACCATACAATGTCTTCTCCAACACGCATTCCGCCATCCTCAATAGCCGGGCGGATGTGCCGGATCTCCGGAAGCCCGTTTGCTCCGATACTTATATCTACCCTGGCCGCCAGCCTGTCAGCCTGGGTAACATATAAACCTCCGTTCACCGGGCTGATATATGAGTGATGCCCGAGTGGTCCGAACACCGTTTGAAGGGTATCTCCGAATGCATCGGAAAAAGGGTTAAAATCCATGATCGCATAACCATGTACCTTATCCGTAGCGGCAACTCCTTCGTTTACATTTCTCAATAAGGCAAACATAATGCTGTTTACATTTACGGACTTTGCAGTAGTATCGCCCGTATCGTTTGCATTTCCGGAATCGCCCCCGTTTTTACAGGATGTGAAAGCAATAACAACGAACATTGCCAAGAGGAATATGCCAGAGCGCATCTTTGTTAATTTCATGTTTAAATAATTTTAGATCAGACAGGTGTTTTTATTTGGTATCGGTAATTTTTCGGCATTATGGTATACGGAGTTAAACAGGCTGTATAAAGCGGATCTTGTGTTTTTTCTGTTTTTTTGAAAAGCATGTTTTGGTTTCCGTTTGTTCTCCGATTGTGCTACCGAATGTATTAAAAAAATCAGAAATGGCATGAAAACCGGAAAGAAAATACGGAAGGGCGAACCATAAAAACAAAACTGTACGAACCCATTAAAGAACAGCGAAAACCGG
>CALLUQ010000010.1 GCA_938010565.1 uncultured Flavobacteriales bacterium | reverse complement strand
CGTCCATGCCGATGGGGGTATCGGTGTGCAGAAGCTCCTGCCAGATGGCAGCCACTTGCCGTTGTGTGGCAGTGGCCGGCAAAACCCGTTCTGCGGCCGGTTCTTTTTCGATCATTTTCAACAACAAAGCACGGTCCGTTTTTCGGTTGGCGTTGAGCGGAAATTCGGAAACCACTCGGATATCCTTGGGGTGAAAACTTGCGGGCAAATGTTGACGGAGGTAAGCGTACACCGCTTCTTTCCGCAACGGATCCCGATCGGGAATTACGAAGGCATACAAGTGTTTTTGGCCATGCTCATTTTCATCCGTTAAGGTAACCGCCTGTTTTATCTGCGGATGCCCGGTTAAGGTTTTTGTGACTTCGGAAGGATGCACCCGCACCCCGTTTATTTTTACTTCATCATCCACACGACCCACCAGTTGCAACCTTCCTTTCGTGTCCCATTTCCCAAGATCTCCCGAACGGTAAAGCTGATCGGATGGCTGATCGGAAAAAGGGTTGTTATAAAACTTTCCGGAGGCATTTTTATCCAGATAACCCAGGGTACGATAGGGGGTCCGGATCACCACTTCCCCGACTTCTTCTTCGGCACACAACTGTCCGGCAGCATTGAGAATACAGATCTCCGTTTGTGGCAAAGGCTGTCCGGCAGGAATGCCATCCGGGAGGGGGCGTGCCGGCAACCTGAAAAACGTTTTGATCATGGTGGTTTCCGAAGGCCCGTAAAGGTTTACCAGTTCGCCCCGGAATGCGGGCAAATTGTGCCTGAAATTCAAAACATCCGCAGGCCGAACCGGCTCGCCGGCAAGAAAAACATACCGGAGATCACCGGCCTGAAGATCGGAAACACCACCACCGGCCTCTGCCAGCATGGAAAACACCGAAGGCACCAGATGAACCACCGCAATTTTTTCTTCGGTAAGCCATTGCCAATATGCGCGGGGATCTTCCGCAGCTTCAACAAAAGGCAGGCAGAGCGTTCCTCCGTTTGTAAGCGGTAAAAAAAGATCTCTGAAAACGGCATCAAAAGATACATTCGTATTCCAGACCACCCGATCTTCACATCCCATATCGAACGTTTCCGTTTGCCAGGCAATGAGGTGGGAAATGCCCTGTATGGTTCCGAGCATTCCTTTGGGTTTGCCGGAAGTGCCGGAGGTAAAAACGATGTATGCCGGTTGTTGATCCGGCGAAAATTGCTGCCGCAGATGTTCCGGTATTCCGGTGTTTGGGCCGGAGGAGAGAAAAGGCCCGGACTGAAAGGGTACCGATGGATCGAACGATCGGTCGGTGGTATCGATGAGCCAGTTGGGATGGCCTTCGGCCAGCAACAACTCCTGCCGTCGTTCCGGTAAAGAAAGGTCGACCGGCAAAACAATGTGCCCCGATCTCATAACGGCAAGAATGGCCACCAGTGTCGGATAGCTTTTCATGCCTTTTACCGCAACGACCAGAGGGGCGTTCTCCTGAGCAGGAAGCGCGGCAGCCAGATTTTCCGTCGCTTTCCAAAGATCCCGGTAGTTTACCTGTTCCAGCATGGACGAAAAAGCGATGCGATCGGGATGCTTTTTTACCGTTTCTTCCCATAAGGTGAGAACGGAAGGGTAGGCCTTAAACGGAATCGGTGTTTTTAGTTGTGATGCAAGCGACGTTGTGCCCTGTGCCGCAAGCGGATGATCCGCAACCGGCGCGTTGGGAGACCCGATCAACAGGGGCATTAACCTGGAAAACCGGGAGCAGAACAACTGCATGGTTTCGGAAGGAAATACGGGATCGCGGTATTCCACTTTAAAACGGAATTGGGTAGCAGTGGGAAGGATGGTAAAGGTGAGGTCAAATTTTGCAGGAAGCACCGGCAGGTCGAGTTCCCGAATGGGGGTTTCTCCCCAATGCAACGGTATTTTATGGATGGGCAGCATGCGAAAAAAAACGTTAAACAGCGGCTGGTTTTGCAAAAGATCTCCGGATCCGGTGAGTTTTTCGGTGAGCAAATGGAAAGGCAACGTGCCGGCATTATACGCTTCTAAGGTATCCTGGCGTACGGCTTGGAGTACCTCATGAAAAGTATGATCCTGTTGCATGCTTACGGAGATCACATGGGTACCCACAAAAAAACCCGGTGTGGTGGCAAATGGTTCCGGGGTACGGCCATGATAATCAAAACCGGTGAGCAGGTTTGGGTTGCCGGTAAGCCGGAACAGCAAGGTTTTAAATCCGCTTAAAAGCACCTGAAAAGGAGTGGCATTTTGTTGAGTGGCAAAGGTGCGCAGCTCTTTGGAAAATGCCGGGGAAAAATCGAATTGCAGCGTTTTTGTATCCCAGGTAGCAGGGGTGTTGTACGGGGGGAACCCCAAATGCAACGGTTTGGGAACCGGCCGGATGGCTTCGCACCGGGCATGCAGCAGTGCTTCCAACGCTCCCCGGCGCATCCGTTCGTTTTCTTGCCTGGCGTAAACGCGATAATCAGGGCCTGGCAAAGGCAGGCTTTTGTCGTTTAACAGATCCAATAACTCCTGCACAATGGTGTGCCATCCGATGCCATCCGACAGGATGTGGTGCATGGCCACCACCATCACCTTGCAGTCGGAGTAATGCCATACTCCCAGCCGGTGTGCCGGTTGTTGGGTAAGATCAAAAGGGCGGTTATAAAAATCAAAAAAGGCTTTTCGGTCGGCTTTCCTGTTTTCATCGTAAGGGGCATCACCGGCAAGGGAACTTTCTGCCATTTCGACGGAAGGTTTTTTGAACACTTTTGTGAACAGGTGCCCCTCCTTTTCAAAAAAAACACTGCGTAAAACGGCATGGCGTTGTACGAGTTTTTTCCAGCTTTTTTTGATGCTTTCGAAAGAAATATCGGTTGGGATCTTATAACCGGCATACATGGTATACGAAACATCGCCGGGATGCTTTTGCCAGAGGTACCACAAGCGCCACTGGTTGGGAGCTGCCGGAAAACAATCCGGTGCTTCTTCCTCGTTTTGCTCCTCCGGTTCGGCCATCACCACCGGAAGCGGATCCAGGTGAGCAGCCAGCTTATCGATGGTAGGGTGCTCAAAAACAGCAGGAAGATCTATGCTTTTGCCCATTTTCCGCCGAATGTTATGGATCAGCCCGAACACGAGTAACGAATGGCCTCCCGCATCAAAAAAATGCGTATGGATATCGTTTACGGGACAGGAAAGCAACTCCTCCCAAATGGCGGCCAGTTGTTTTTGAACCTCCGTGGTTGGCGTTACGGTTTTTGTCGTTTCGTTTTCCGATAAGAGCTTAAGCAGTTTGTTTCGGTCTGTTTTTCCGTTCGTTCCTATGGGAAACCGTGCGATGCGCTTAATGGAAGCGGGTTGCATGGCAAGGGGTAGTTTTTCGGCCAAAAAAGAACGAACCGCATCGGCAGAGGGGGCTTCCTGCCCTTCCTGCCCTGTAATGCAGGCCATCAGTTTCACCTCACCCGATGGATTTTGCTGCGGTATAACCAGGGCATTGCCAATTTGAGGGTGCTCAAGAAGTGAAGCCGTAATTTCAGGCGGATCAATGCGCCAGCCGCGTATTTTCACCTGATCGTCCGTGCGGCCCCGGATCAACAATTCGCCCCGGTGGTTCCGTATGCCACGATCGCCGGTTCGGTAAAGTACTTCGTTGGCTGCTTTGGCAGTGGTTTGCGGAATAAATCGGGCATTGTCTTTTTCCGTTCCGTTGATATAACCCAGGGTGCAAAAGCGGGTGAGGATGCAAATTTCGCCAGGTTCTTCGATACCGCACTTTTGTCCTTTGCCGTTGAGGAGCAACAATTCGGAACCGGGAATGGCTTTGCCCAATGGGAACACACCCGCCGGCAAAACCACCGGAATTTCATAATATGCATTCAGAATTGTGGTTTCTGTGGTGCCATACATGGTCACCATTTTTCCTGCAAAAGCCGGAAACGCCGACCGGAACCGTTCTACCTGGGCCGGATACAAGGGTTCTCCTGCCAAACAGATCTGCTTAAGTAGATGAAGGGAACATGCATTTGAATAATTGCTCCATGCAACCAGAATGCCGGGAACGGTTTGTACCACTGTAATTTTTTGCTGCCCGATCCATTGCAGCGTTGCTTCCGGTTGTTCCAGTGCCTGTTCAAAAGGAAGTACCAAGCATCCTCCGTTTAAAAAAGCAGGAAGCATATCTTTCAACATGGCATCGAAAGAAATGCTGGCCAGTTGTGCGATGCGCGAACCCGGGCCCCACCTAAAATGTTGGCCATGCCATTGCGCATAATGCAACAGGCTGCGGTGGGCGCCCAACACGCCTTTGGGAATGCCGGTGGTTCCGGAAGTAAAAAAAAGGTAGGCCGGATCGTTTTCCATGGTAGGAAACTCCCGGAGGAGGACCTCCCGGTTTTCCTGTTCGGGCAAAAAACAGATGGGTTCGGTTTCTGTATGCTGCGTGAAAGGGCCGGGGTTGTTAGGGTCGGCTTTTTGCGTATGGTAGGTCTTTTTGCAACGGGCTTCGCCTACCATGCGTTTCCGGCGTTCGGGCGGCAGGTTCCGATCAACAGGCACCACCACTATTCCCGAAAGCAAACAAGCCAGAATGCCAAGGTACATGTGCGGGGTTTTTCCTCCGATCAGTGCAATCCGGTCTCCTTTGTGTATTCCATCCTGCTCAAAAAAATGCATCAATTGGCCGGTGTGCATCCACAGATCCCGATACGTTACCCGATGGCTGTGGTGCTCTATGGCGGTATGTTCGGGGTATTGTGCTACCTTTTCTTGGATGAGGACGTAAAGTGACGGAGCCTTTAAGGGAGCATGGCTGTTTTGTTGGTTTTTTGTAAGCATCTCTAAAAGTAACGGTAATGGCCGGCCGAAGGGTCCAGCGGATAATCATAGATTGATTTTTCAGGATCGCACACAATGCCGTTCAATACATGCGCAAACTGCTGCATGTAGGTGTGTTGTTGTTCCTTGTCGAAGCATTCTTGCCGGAATTCCCACTCGCACCGGACGTGTTCTTTTTCTTCCACCACCACAAGTTTCAGGTCGCATTTGGCGTGTACCACGGGGGTGGGGAAGGGGGTTAAAGAAAAGTGGTTGTGGATAAGCGGAACATGATAGTTTTCATAATGGTTAAAAATAACGTTAAAAAACGGCGACTGATGCCTTTCCCCTTCCTTTCCCGAAGCCAACGAACGCATATCCACATCCCGATTCTTAAGTCCTTTATACAGTTGGTGCTGCACCTGTTTAAGGAGGGTGCGGAAGGTAGGAGTTTTGTCTGTTTTTATGCGTAGGGGCAGGGTCCGGACAAAAAACCCAAACAGTCCGGCAGCTTCCGGTAGTTCCCGGAGATGAACGGGCACGCCCACCACCAGATCGTTCTCATCCGATTTACGGAGGAGCAAAACCCCAAAAACGGCAAAGTAAAACTGGAAAGGAGAGCAGTTGAGCCGGGCAGCGGTTTCTTTTACGGCCCGGTGCATTTCCGGATCCGGTATTTCGATGTGAAGATCGGCCGAAGCGTTGTGGGTTGGGGTAGTGGGGTTGGATGCAAACCGGATCTTTTGAGGAGCCCCGTCTAACGTTTCCGACCAATAGTTTAAAGCACTTTGGCGGGTAACCCCCAAAAGTTGCCGAATCTTTTTAAAATGGTGCAAATAGGTTGCAGGAGAAAGGGTTGGAGCGTCCGGGTTTTTTTCTGTATTGGCCAGCGCCGATCTCAGATCATTAAAAAAAAGCCGGAGCGACCAGGCATCGGAGTGGATGTGATGAAACCGGAAAAGCACCCATTTTGCCGTACCGGATCCTTTGATGAGGCAAACATCGAACAACGCCCCTCCCAACAGTTCAAAAGGCTTCCGGATCTGTGTGATGAGTTCCTGCAAATGGGTGCCGGGTTGGGCGTGTTGCACTTGCAACGAACCGTCGATGTGTTGTTCTTCGGTCATGTAAAACCGATCTTCTGTCCGGATGATCTTCATCCGGAGCGACGGATGTTTGTTCACCACGGCCCGAATGCATTTTTCGAGTGTTTTTGGGTCTGGGTTTCCGTGTACTTCATACACCACAGGAATGGTATACGCTGCATGGAACGGGTATGCAAAATGAAAAAAGCAGATGCCCGTTTGTTCCCAATTCAAAGGCAGGTATTTTTCGTCGGTGGGTGTGTTCGGTGCTGCCGGTTTGTTCGTGGGGGTTGGTGTGCGCTTTTGGTACAAGTTGTACTGGTCAGCTACCGTAGGGTGTTCAAAAAAATCGGGTACGGAGAGGTTCCATCCCAATTCTTTGCGGTAGCAATGCAGGATCCGCAAGGCGAGCAGCGAATGGCCTCCCAGGGCAAAAAAGGGCGTATGTTCAAAGGAAATGTTTTCCTTTTCGGCCGGCATTTCCAAAAAACGCAACCAGATGGCCTTCACCGGATGGCTGCTGCTTTGATCCCGGGTTGCGTTCCGCTCCTTTCTCCGGGCCAGGTACAACGTTTGAATGGCGTGCCGGTCGCATTTTCCCGAAGCACCGGTGGGCAAACGGCGGGTGAAAAAAAAGTGCGTCGGTACCATGTAAGGCGGCAGCTTTTTTTTCAGGTATTCCCGGAGTTGCTCTTTGTCGGGTTCCCGGCCCGATGCCACTTCAATTGCGGCGAGCAAAAAGGCTTCTTCCAACTCCGGTTCTATTTTTAAGACCACGCTTTGGTGCACGGTTTCCATTTGGTTCAGATGGAATGTTATTTCATCCGGTTCAATGCGGTATCCCCTTAGTTTTATCTGATGATCCATGCGGCCCAGGTAAACGATCTGGCCTTCCTTATTTCGCTGAACGCGATCTCCGGTGAGGTAGAGTTTTTTGCTGAAGTGCGGAGAAAACCGGTTGGCAACAAATGCTTGATCGGTAAGGTCCGGGCGGTTGAGGTACCCGTTGGCCAGCCCTATTCCGGCAATGGCAAGCTGGCCGGGTTCATTTCCCGGTATTTCGTTCCCGTTTTTATCGATGATGTGCAACCTGATGCCGCGGATGGCTTTTCCGATGGGCACCCGGTGTAGCCGTTGGTTTTTGGGGCAACGGTATGCGGTTACGTCGATGGCGGCTTCGGTAGGACCGTAAAGATTGAACAAACCGGCCGAAAACCTTTGGTAGAATTGTTCTACCATGGCCGGGGGCAGTACTTCTCCCGAACAAATAACGGCCTTGAGTTCCGGATACGGCTGCGGGGCGGTGCCGTTTAAAAAATGCCCCAGCATCGAAGGCACAAAATGCAGGTAGGCGATTTTTTTTGAGCGCATGGTTTCCGAGAGGTAGCGGGGGTCAAATTCACCTCCGGGTTTTGCTAGCACCAGCGTACTGCCGCTCATTAGCGGAAGAAATATTTCCCAGACCGAAACATCGAAGGTATAGGGTGTTTTATGGAGGATGCGATCGTCTGGTTGTATGTGCAGATAGTCTTTCATCCAGCAGATCCGGTTCAGGATGGCTGCATGAGAAATGAGTACACCTTTGGGCCGGCCGGAAGAACCGGAGGTATACATGATGTAGGCCAGATCTTCGGGTTTCGTGCTGAGGTCCGGATCTGATGTTACCGGGTTCGTGTTTTTTTGCAGTTCCACTCCGATCACAGGAACCGGGTGCGGTTCTGTTGCTTTTCCCGGTTGCACCAACAGACAGGCCGGTTGTGCATCGTGCAGCAATTGCCAGGTGCGTTCCGGTGGCTGTTCAGGACTCAGAGGCAGATAACAGGAGCCGGTTTTAAGCACCGCCAGCATGGCCACCACGCGTTCCGTACTTCTTTCCATTTGCAGGGCCACTACGGTGCGTTCGATCCCTTGTTCGATCAGCAACCGGGCCAGGCGGTTGGCTTGTGCATTTAACTCCCGGTAAGAAACAGACACTTCTCCGAATTGAACTGCGGTTGCATCCGGAGCCATTTTGGTTTGCATTTCAACTGCCTGATGTAGCGATTGGGCCGATAACATAAAGCGGATGGTCGGATGTTTTTTTTAGGAGGTTTGTTGTTTTTCGGCTACCACCTGGCAACCAAAGTGCAGGAGTTCGGAAGAAGTATGATCGTTTTGGGTATACCGGTGGAGTGCTTCCATAATGGCGTGGGTGGCCATCATTTCCGAGCCTGTGGGCAAAGTATGGCTGTGTTTTTCTACCTGTTCCATAAGCTGTTGGAGTTGATCTCTTAAATACGAAAAATAATTTCCGTTTTGTTCCAGCGAGCAAATTTTAAACCCGCAGGCCGGCAGGTGTTCCCGATAGAAATATTTGGTGAATCCCGAGTAATAATGGTAGGGGGCAAAATGCGTCATGCTCGAAAAGGGTGCGGTTAAGATCAGTTTTCCTCCTTTTTTGAGGAGGCGGTTAAATTCTCTGATGGCGGCTACCGGATCGGGAATGTGTTCGATCACGGCAACGCACAGGATGGCATCAAAAGAGGCATCCGGCTGGGGAATGGCCGTAATATCGGAAACGATATCGACTTCTGCATTTTTCCAGTCGGGGTGTTGCTGTCCGGTACCGTCGCCTCTGCCATCGTATGCATTAAGATCCTGGCTTACATAGTTGAGGTGTTTGCAAAATGCTTTCATTCGCAACCGGCCTGCGCCGGCATCGAGGATTCGGGAACCATCGGGTAGTTGAGACAAACAGGCGTTTAACCATTCGTCTCGTTCTTTCCGGCCAAAGCGTAAATGATGGTTGTTTTTTTCTGAGGGTTGGGGGTCTTCCTGAGGTACGGGTTCGGGCAGCAAATGCGCGGCAAGTTGGTAGTTTTCAATTCCGAACAGTAATTTGCCCTGCCTGGTGCTGACCTCATTTTTCGTTTTGAAGCACACTTTGTTGGCTTCGAGTACGGTTTCGTTGATTTCGTAGTAGTTGCCTTCGAGGTCTCTTACAATTGCCATAGGGTTAATGGGTTAGGATCGGGTTGCATTGAAAGTGTTGGATTTCGGCAAATACCGGCAGCATATCCGGGATGATCTGCTGTTCCAGCTGCAAGCTTATCTGTTTCGGACTACCCGGCATACCGAAATGATCGGTTTTCCAGGATATGCTGAGGTGTTGTTCTTCCGGGGGGGAGTGTGTGGTGGTAAACGTGATGGTTTTCCAGCGGTTTCCAACCTCCCACGATCCGATTTTATTGTTGTTGATGTAAATGTAACATGTTCCGGATCCGCCTTCGGGAACCGTGGGCATCCTGCAGGTAAGCACAAAGGAATATTGTTTGGCCAATGCATCAAAATAGAAGGAAGATCCGAGGGTAAACTCCTGGTAAGCCCGTCTGGGCAATCCCATGTTATAACCCACTGCCTCCCGGTAGGTTTGTGCAAAGTGTTGGGTTTCCAATAAATTAAAAGAGGGGAGTGGGGTATGTTTTGAAAAGCGCTTTTTGTCCTTTGTATGTGAACGGAATACTTTTTTCAGGAGGGTATCTGCCAGTTTTCGGGTTTTTCTGCGGTCTGTGTAATGCAGGTACCTGTGAACTGCAGGTTCCGAACAGAGTTTTTGATAACCGGTTGAAGTCCACAGGGGGCCGGGTTGTTCCTGTGCTTCCAGGTAGTTTTTCATAAAAGAAACAATGGGCGGCCATTTTTTTATGGCTTTTTGGGCATGCGCCCGAACGATATGTTCGGGTTGTCCGTAGTGTGCATTGTGGATTGCCGCCAAAAACCATACGATGGCATCTTCTTTTTTTGTCGGAAGCCGCATCGGTTGGTCGGGGGGCGGTCCTGTTTTTGGATCGGAGAGGGCTTTGTGTATTTCCATCGCAACGGGCTTCAAAACTTCATGCAGGGCCTCTACGGTTAAATGGCAATAATCGAGGTATCGGGTTGGCGTTTCGCTTTTGGTTTCCGTTTTTCTTTTTTCCTGTTCGCGGAATAACGCATCTACATCGAGCATAAAATCAAAAATATCGGCACCAACGATTTTGAGAAATTCCGACACAGACCGGTGCATTCTTGGGGAATGCGGCTGAAAAGTACCACAGGGTGCATCTCTTTTTAACCGGCGTAGTGTTGCGATGGTGGCAGGTTCGGCATCCGGGCTGCTTTCGATCAGCAATTGCAGGGAACGGGAACTGGTTCCCCGATCCAATTCAAAAAGGGTAGAGGCCCACTTTGCTGCAGCGGCATGGTGGTTGGCCGCCAATGCTTTATTGGCCTGAAAAAAAGCTTCCATCCACTGGTTTTGCTCGTTTTTATCGGATAATATGGGGGCGAGGAGTTTGGGCTCGCAGTACCAATGGGCATCATTAAATCCGGGGATGATCAAAAAAACAGGGATGCCATGTTCTTTTTTAATGCTGGCAATAAATTGAATGAATTTATAACATGCCTGGCCGAGCATTTCTTCTTCAAAGTATTTTTTTAACGAGCTGATCCCGCCATCGCGGTATGCTTTTGCCATCCGGATCCAGTTTTCCCGGCTGTAGTTCAGGTTCATCCAGTTGTTGCCGGCAAAAATGAGCAATCCGTCGGGTTTCAGAGCCAACGATTCGAGCAGGGTGTTCATCAACTCATGGAATTTCTGGTTGGTACGTGCCAGATCGATGACCTCATAACCGGCAGGGCCAAACGCATGGAGTTGCTGGTTCAATATTTGTGCAGGCGTAATTACGGGGTCGTAAAAATAACCTCGTGCCACCGACTCTCCGAGCAATACGATCCGCTTTTTTTCACCGGTTAAAGGAATGGCCAACGGAATATGGGCTGTATCTGCCCACAAATGCCATTCTTCCGAAAAGGTGGCCGATCGTTGCAGTGTTTTTTCGCCCTGTTGGCCTGTCCAGATCCCTACTTTTATATTTTCGTTATGAGGGAGGGCAGGTTCCGGTGTTGCCGGATCGGACGAATGCAGGGCGCGGAGGTGTTGCAACAAAACCAATGCCCGGGCGCCGTCTTCTGTTTGCATTAATGCCGACAGTTCCTCAAGGATCAGTTGTATGGTTCCTTCCCGGTCATTCATCCCATTTTACATACATTCGGCCATGGTTTGGGTTCCCGTATTTTTCGATTAATAACGGAGGATTATTTTACTCATTTTTGGTTAAAGCGCGTTCTTCCCTGTGGTGTTGATTCTTTTTTGCCTGTTGCTGCCTGCGTTGCATGTGTAACATGAAGCGGTAAACAAATTTGTATCAGCAGGAAGAAGCAACATAATGGATGGTTTTGTGGGTTGTTGGTTTCCAAATTTATAAACTTAAGCCATAAATGGGTCTCATTTTCCGATAAAACAGATTGGAAATATTTTGAAAGCCCCTTTTCGGAATAGCATACTAAAAATGTTTGTATATAACTTGTATGTACAACATGGAGGCGCAGCGTGGGTTGAAAGTCATCCAAAATTACACGCTGCAATGTAGCCGCATTCTGCATGCATTGCAATTAAAGTGTAATTGTTTTGTAGTGATTCGATTCTGAAAAAGGCTTCCATCCGCTGGTTCTGCTTGTTTTTATCCGGTATGGTAAAAAAGGTGCTGCTTTTAAGGATAAAACCAAGATATTTCAGTACTATTGTGATATCAAAATGATACTTTTATGAAAAATGAAATGCAAATTAGTGCAACCAGTGGTTATGTGATGCTGTTGGTATTGCTGGTCCTCATAATGGGCATGGTAGCCGGTTTATTGATGACAGAAAGTCCGTTTTTTTTGATATCCGTACCCTTTGTGGCGTTAATCATCAAAGGTTTTTTTATTGTTAACCCAAACAGTTCCAAAGTGTTGGTTTTGTTTGGTGCGTATAAAGGCACCGTACGTGAAAATGGATTCTTTTGGGCCAATCCTTTCTTTACAAGGCAAAAAATTTCGCTGAGGGCGAGAAATTTTGATAGTGAACGGGTAAAAGTAAACGATAAGATCGGCAATCCGATCTTGATCAATGTCATTTTAGTCTGGCAGGTCGACGACACGTATAAAGCGGCTTTTGATGTAGACAATTACGAAGAGTTTGTGCGGGTTCAGACGGATGCTGCGGTAAGGAAGCTTGCAGGTTCTTATCCTTACGATAATTTTGACGATGCACAGGCTGAATTAACCTTAAGATCCGGAATGGACGAGGTGAACGAGGCTTTGGAAAATGAGATTACGGAACGTTTGACCATTGCAGGCATCAAAGTAATGGAGGCAAGGATCGGTTATCTGGCCTATGCACCGGAAATTGCAAGTGCCATGCTGAAAAGGCAACAGGCCGTTGCTATTGTTGCGGCACGTAAAAAAATTGTTGAGGGTGCCGTTGGTATGGTAGAGGATGCTTTGAATAAATTGGCTGCGGAAAACATCATTGATTTTGATGACGATAAAAAAGCGTCGATGGTGAGCAATTTAATGGTG
>CALLUQ010000009.1 GCA_938010565.1 uncultured Flavobacteriales bacterium | reverse complement strand
CGTATCCCCCCGTCCAACCCCATCTTTCACCGTTTGTTTCTCTGTTCTAAGTCCAAACATTTAGAAAAGAAAACCATAGAGTTGTTGTAATTCCAACTATAAGTGCATAAAATGGAGAGTTTATAGAAAAAAGCTTTATTGGTGACATCATTTTTTTAGTTCATAATAAAAGGGAATACAATAAATAGTATGACGATCAATAATTTACCTGATAATATGCATCGTATGGCGCTCTTTTAAGGCTTCTAAAACCACTTTGGCCTTAAAGGCCGCACTGAATTTTCTTCTCGTTTTTTTCATTTGACTGTAGTTTAATGTTTCCTAAATTAACGTCCAAAAAAACCACTCACCGATAAAAAGATATGAAAGAACTTGTTTTTGCCACCAACAATGCCCACAAGGTAGCCGAAATTGCGGCTCGCCTGGATGGTGCTTTTCACATTCTTACACTCCGGGAAATGGAGTGTGAAGAAGAGCTGCCGGAAGAGCAGGAAACGCTGGAAGGCAATGCCCTGCAAAAAGCACAATACATTTGGGATGCATACGGCCGCAATTGTTTTGCCGACGATACCGGACTTGAAATACCCGCCTTAAACGGAGAGCCCGGTGTGTATTCGGCCCGTTATGCTGGCCCGGAGAAGAATTCGGAGGCCAACATGAATAAAGTACTGTCCAAATTGAACAACATATCTGACCGAACCGCCCGTTTCCGGACATCCATCGCTTTGATCATAGAAGGAAAAGCCCGGTTTTTTGAAGGAGAAGTACAAGGCCACATATTAACGGACCGCCAAGGCGGTGCAGGTTTTGGGTACGATCCTATTTTTCAACCGGTCGGTGCATCCCGGTCGTTTGCCGAAATGAGTACGGAAGAAAAGAATGCCCTCAGCCACCGTGGAAAAGCAGTAGACCAACTGGTAGCGTACCTCAAAAACTTACCCCGCTAACAAACCCGAAAATATGTCGGTAAGTGGCATGCCATACGCCTTCGCCATTTGCGGAAAAATGCTTTCCGGGCTCAAACCGGGCACTGTGTTTACTTCAATCAGGTAAGGCGTTTCATTTTGAATGATAAAATCGATGCGGGCCATGCCTTTTAGCCCAAGCAACCGAAAGGCACTTTGGGCGGTTGCATGTACTTTTTGTGTGAGTTCCGAAGAAATGCGGGCCGGAGTGATCTCGCGGGAGCGGCCTTCGTATTTTGCTTTGTAATCGAAAAACTCGTTATGGCTTTCGATTTCCGTAAGCGGCAAAAGATGAAATGTTTCGTTGAATTGCACCATGCCACAGGTCACTTCCGTACCATCCATAAAGGATTCAACAATGGCTTCGGTGCCATGTTGCAAGGCCAGCTCTACTGCCGGAACAAAGTCTTTTGCCGTTTTGACTTTACTGATACCAAAACTCGAACCGCCATCGTTGGGTTTTACAAAACAAGGCAATTGTATGCTTTCCAGAATCGTACCGGCATCGTAGGTTTCGCCTGCCCTCAATAGAACGGAATGGGCACAGGCTATGCCATGCTGCCTGAGAAAAGCATTGCAGAGGTATTTGTTAAAAGTAAGTGTGGTGGCAAGATGTCCGGAAGTGGAATAAGGAATGTCCAACAGATCAAAATAAGCCTGTAATTTTCCGTCTTCACCGGGTGTGCCATGAATGGCGATAAACACCCGGTCAAACTTTATTTTTCCATGCTTTGTAAGCACGGAAAAGTCGTTCTTATCGATCGGAAGGTTTTCTTCGTTTATCCTGCAAAACCAACCCGATCTATCCATCGTAACAAGGTAGGGTTTAAACCGGTCGGAGTCGAGGTTTTTCATAACGGTTCCGGCACTTTTCATAGAAACTTCGGCCTCATGGGAATAACCTCCGGCCACTACAGCAATGTACTTTTTCATACCCAATGCTTTTGTTTACCAAGGTAGCCGTTGAACAAATTTGAAACGCTTTGCACCGCCGTAAGTTGTGAACAGTTTAGCCGTTAACAATTTTGTGATGCTACCATACTACAACAACAAGAAAGGCGTTATGACTTGAAAAAACAATCGGATCAATTAGGAAATGGTCTGCCATTACAAATGGAACAAGATCCGATGGATTTACTCCTTTTTTTCAGGCAACCCATACCATATTGTTATATTTGCCTTTTGTCGAACTAAGCCCATGTCTAAATCCTCTTTTTTCAGCAAATTACCTTTGGGTCTGCAACATTTCCTTTCCTTTTTTGTAAGCTGGAAATTCCGGATCCATCTTGGCCTTGCCTTACTGTTGGTTATTTCGTCCTACTTTTTGATAAACGGGTACTTAGATTGGATGACCCGCCATAATGAAAGCACCAGCGTTCCGGATTTAAAAGGACTGTCGATCAAAGAGATGACGACCAAACTGGCCGATAAGAATTTACGGCATCACATTGTAGATTCCATTTTTAACCGGGAAGGTGAAAGAGGAGTGGTTTTGGATCAGGACCCAAAACCCGAAGATCTGGTGAAGTATCACCGTACGATCTATGTAACCGTAAGCCGGAAAATGAGGGAAATGGTACAAATGCCCAACCTCATCGACAAATCGAGCCGGCATGCAGCTTCCGTGTGTGAGATCCGTGGTTTGAAGATCAAGAAAATTACCACCCAACCATCGGATTATTGTACCGGTTGTGTCATCAGACAACTGTACAAAGGAGAAGAAATTGCAGCCCGTACCCCTGTGCCTTACGGGGCCAACATTACCCTAGTGGTCGGGCAGGCTCAGGGAAATCAAAAAGTACCGGTTCCGGATCTGAAGGGTTTAACAATAGGTGAAGCAAAACAACGTTTAAATGAGCGGTCGCTCAATTTGGGCGCCGAAGTGTATAAAGATTGCCTCACAGAAGCCGATTCCGTGGCTGCACGCATCTACAAACAGTCTCCCGGGTTTAATAAATTCGGTGTGATTGGAATGGGAAGCGCCATAGATATATGGCTACGGATACCGGCAGATCCGGCTTTTTTTGATTCAATTCCTCCGTCACGATGATGAAGTATTTTTTTGGGTTGAGCACATTTTTGATGCTATTTTCAGGTTCCGTACGGGCACAAACCGGCGAACAGATCTACGAACTCCAACGCAACCCCAACATGCCGGATCGCGGCTTTCACACGCCCGCAAAGCACACAAAGCAATTGAAAAATGCCAATGGCACTTTCATTTATCAAATGGACACCTTTTCGATCCAAAATGCTGACTTTGTCGATGATTTTTCAAGCGACCTGTTTAAATATTACAATGCACAGGTTGGCGATGCAGATGTGACCGACACTACGTTTCACCAACTCTACCTCAACGGTGCTCCTGCCTCCGAAGAGGCCGTTTTTCACTCCGATACTACCTTTTATTATAGTACAACCATCACGGTAAACGACACCACAACAGTAATTACCCCGTTGCCCTCGGCTGCCATTGAAGTATTGGATATCTGCAACTGGCCTGTAACCGGTAGCATAGAAACGGCCTGGCCATCGTACAACATTTACGATACTTCCGGTGTGAGTACCGACACGGTATTTTTTGAAGGAACCTGGAAACAGGATGCTGCAACTTTTCATCTGGTTGAAGCGGATACCTCTCTGTGGACAGACAGTTATGTATATGTGAATGGAACCTATCCCATCAGTCCGCCCAGCATCAATGTAGCTACTTTTGACGGATTGGACGAAAACGGATATCCGTATGATTTTTCGATGGCGAATACCTATGGAGAGGCGGATCTTCTCACTTCGGTTCCAATAGATCTGACCTATGCTCCCGGCGATTCCATTTACCTGAGTTTTTATTATCAGCCGGAAGGCATTGGCAATGATCCCCAGGCAAAAGACTCTTTGGTGGTGGAATTTCTAAATGGCACCACAGGCGAGTGGGACTGGGCATGGAGTGCGGAAGGCAGCGAAACGTTTTCCTTTACCCGTGTTTTTTTGGCCATCGATCAGGCCGATTATCTTTATCGTGGGTTTCGGTTTCGGTTCAAGAACTATGCAACCCTTTCGGGGAATGTAGACCATTGGCATATAGATTACGTGGAGTTGGGGCGTAACCGGTCCGTAACCGATGTGATTAATGATGTGGCCTATGTTTACCCCATCAACGGATTGTTGGATGAATATACCCAAATGCCGTGGAAACATTTTAAGGCAAACCCAACCGTTCACATGACCGATTCTTTTCAATTTTATATGCGAAACCTGACCACAGGAACCCATACAGCCCCTCACTTTTTGCGCATCGATTACCAGGGCGCTCCAACGGGCGCATCGCCTTATCAATCCAATACGACCACACCTATTCCGGGCAATACGGAGTTGTTCGATTATCAATGGGTGCATGCCCAAAACAACATTGTATACGATACTGCTGTTAACGACACTTGTGCTACGTTTGAGGTAGCTTTGAGCTACGGCCCGTTCGGCAGAAGCTCCAACGATGTGATCCGGTACGATCAGGTTTTCTGGAACCAGTATGCCTACGATGACGGATCTGCAGAAGCAGGGTATGGCTTGCTGGGAAATGCCTCCCAATTTGCAATGCATTATACCTCCCTTGTGCCGGATAGCATTACCGCAGTTTACATGTATTTCAATCCCGTACTTGAAGATGTAAGCAATGAAACGTTTAACCTCAAAGTTTGGGCAGCAGATGGTCCGGGCGGAGAACCGGGTACGGTGATCACGGAAAACCAATTCACTTTTTCGAACCCGGAGTATATCGGAACCAATGTTTTTCAAAGGATAGAACTGGAATCCCCGGCTTTGGTCAACGGCGATTTTTATGTCGGCATACTTCAACAAACGGATGTTCGGTTGAACATTGGGTTGGATTTGAATACGGATGCTTCCAGCCATCTCCTATTCAATGTAAACGGAGTTTGGGAAAACACTTCTATCAGTGGTGCTTTGATGGTTCGTCCGGCTTTTAAAACGGATAAAGATTATTTGCTACCCGTGGCAGAGGTAGATCCGTTGGAACATTTGCAACTGGTGCCAAACCCAAGCGCCGGCACACTGTATTTAAAGGGAGCAACCGCTCCGGTAAAGATCCGGGTGTTTGATCCGGAAGGCAGAATGGTGCTGGCTCCTGAAAAGTGGTACGAACACTCCATCCGCCTTTCGGGCTTAGACAATGGCCTCTACTTGATACAGGTAGCACATCCGGCTACCGGTAAAACCACAACCAAAAAGATCCTTCTACATCGATGAGTAAGCAGGAATTCCATGCGGAACAAGAACAACAGGAAGAAGATGCACTTTATGAGCATTACTGCGTAGTAGCCGACAAAGGGCAAAACCCGCTCCGCATCGATAGATTTCTCCTCGACAGGATTGAAAACACTTCCCGAAGCCGGTTGCAGGCAGCAGCCCGAAATGGCAATATTCTGGTGAATAAAAAACCGGTAAAACCCAATTACAAGGTAAAGCCCGATGACCAGATCTCGATCGTTCTTCCTTATCCCGTACGCGAAATAGAACTGATCCCCGAAAACATTCCGTTGGATATTGTATATGAAGATGATACGTTGCTTGTACTCAACAAACAGCCCGGAATAGTGGTGCATCCGGGGTATGGAAATTATACCGGTACGCTGGTGAATGCATTGGTGTATCATTTTGACAACCTGCCTGAACGCAAAACCAATTACTTTGGACGGCCTGGATTGGTACATCGTTTGGATAAGCATACTTCCGGCCTGATGGTGATCGCCAAAACGGAAAATGCTTTGACCCACCTGGCCCGTCAGTTCTACGACCGAACCACCGAAAGGCTTTATAATGCACTGGTATGGGGTAATTTTGATGAAGACCGAGGAACGATCACCGGTCATTTGGGACGGTCCCTCAAGAATAGAAAAGTGATGACTGTTTTTCCGGAAGGAGACCATGGAAAACATGCGGTAACCCATTACAAAGTTTTGGAAAGACTGGGATACGTAACTTTTGTAGAATGTAAACTGGAAACCGGCCGAACCCACCAGATCCGGGTACACATGAAGCACATTGGCCATCCGTTGTTCAACGATCCGGAATACGATGGGAACCGCTTGGTAAAAGGCACCCACTTTACCAAATACAAACAGTTTGTAACGAATGCCTTTAAAACATGTCCACGCCATGTTTTACATGCAAAAACCCTGGGTTTTACGCATCCGGAAACAGGAAAACGCATGCATTTCGATTCGGAACTTCCCGACGATATTCAAAAAGTGGTCGCAAAATGGCGTGCTTATGCACAGCATGCCAAAACCAACGATTAAGCCTTTTGTTCGTAAGTTGCCAGCCTCCGGATCTTTCCACTCGTTGTTTCGGCAAACGCTTTTCTGAAATAGATCGCCTTTGGCTTTTGGTGAGATGCATACAAATCATCCAGAAGAGAAGAAAACAACACCATGGTAGAAGGATCGAAAGCAGGCCCTTCGATCAACAGTACCAGTTGGTCGCCGTAGGTTTCATCGGGTTCTCCGAAAAAAAAGTAACGCCGGTCGAGTAAAGCACCCAGGGGCTTTTCCAGTTCCTCCGGAAAAAGTTTGATCCCTCCCGAATTGACCACATTGTCCCAGCGGCCTTTCCAGATAAAATGTGTAAAGTCTTCCCATTCCACCACATCGTTGGTTACCACATCATCCGCAACCAAATGTGGCGCTTTGACGATCAAACAATTTCGGTTATCGGGCCACGTTTTCACTCCGGGTAAACAGGTATACGTATCGCATGCATCCGGTCCGTTCAATGGCTTAACGGCAATGTGTGTAATGGTTTCTGTCATACCATACGTGGCAAAACACCGGGTTTGTATGTTTTGTAACCGATGCCATAACGTTGGAGAAACGGCACCTCCGCCGATAATCAATTGTCGGATCTTGTTGAGTTTTTCCGGATGTTCAACCGCATGCCGGACTTGCATAGGAACCATCGCACAAAAATCAAGATCTGCCTCTTCGGGCAACCCGGCAAGTGGTGAAGAAGAAGGAGCGGAAAGGTGCAACACCCAACCCAGAGTTGCCGCCCTTACCAACATCATTTTACCGGCAATATAATCCGGAGAAAGGCACAGCAAAGCAGTGCTGCCGGCAGGCAATCGGAAAAAATCGGCGGTCATTTGAGCCGATTGCACCATGCGGCTTTTTTCCAGCAAAATGGTTTTGGGTTTTCCGGTTGAACCGCTGGTCTGAGAACGGATTACTGGTTCGGAGCTGTACCATTCGGTAAGAAAACGGGCAATCTTACACCACCATTCCGGATGATTTTTATCCGATACCGAAAGGATCCGGTTTTTTACTTTTTCAGGATCCCTGAAATCGATGACAGGATAAGCGGGCGTTTTATTCATGGTTGCAGCAAATTCAGATCCCAGAGTTGGTTCCTGTTGTAATGCAGCCTGCCTTTGTTCACTTCGAGCGGCGAAGGGAAATTATTGCGGAAGAGCTGGCCTGTGCCCAACCCCTGGTACATCGCATTGTTTTTGGAAAAGGTGTATTGGGCGATCGCATTCAAACCAATATTCGATTCCAACGCAGAGGTGATCCACCAGCGGATCCCGCGTTCATCTGCCAGCCGGATCCACTCGTCGGTTCCCTTAAAACCACCTACCAGACTAGGCTTCAGAATGATGTATTGTGGTTGGATGGTATCGAGCAAACGGGCTTTTTCGCCGAGATCCGTAATGCCGGTCAGTTCTTCATCCAGGGCGATCGGAAGAGGAGTTGCCGCACACAACCGACGCATCATTTCCCGGTTTCCCTGGCGGATGGGTTGTTCGATGGAATGCAATTGAAGGGCTGCCAGCCGTTGTAATTTTTTGTATGCATCTTTGGGAGAGAAAGCACCGTTGGCATCTACACGCACCTCCATTTTGTCGGCCGGAAAACGGTTTCGGATATGGTGCAACAAGCCCATTTCTTTTTCAAAATCGATGGCACCGATCTTCATTTTGATGCAACCGAAACCGGCCTCTAATTTTTTTTGGATCTGCTCGGCCATGTATGCTTCATCCCCCATCCAGATCAACCCGTTGATGGGGATGCTTTCCAACCCTTCCGTAAATGATGACGGGAAAAACCGGCGCTGCCCTCCGTGTTTTAAATCGGCAAGAGCCATCTCCCATCCAAAATAAATGGAAGGCCAGGCGTTGAGTTCAGGAAGCAGTGCATATCCTTTGTTGGCCTGTTGGCAAAGTTGTACAAGCTGCGCCTCGTAACCGGGCTTGTCGTCTATGCTGAACCCTTTGAGCAAACCACATTCTCCAATGCCTGTTACGCCCGGGTTTTTATCGTCTTCCAAAAAAATAAACCACGAATCTTTGGTGTACAGCGTACCCCTCGAAGTTCCACTCGCCCTTTTAAATGCCAGTGTATATTTTTGAAAACGGGCTTTAAGCATTTATAGGTTCAGATCAGCAGGCCCAACCCAAAAGTGAGGGAAAAAAGTAAAGTGATGATGGCCAGTTTTTTCAAATGAGGATCAAGCGCTTTCGGGTTGGTATTTCCGATCACTGTTTTGAGATGAAGCAACAGCAAAGGAAAAGTGATCAGGAACATCAGTTGCCATACCGATTGAAAATAAACCCAGGTATAAATGCTGCTGCAAAGCATGGCTCCGATGATAAGAAAAGAGTGATAATAACGGGCATTATTTCCCCCGATCAGCACCACTAACGTTCGTTTGCCACTTGCCTTGTCGTTTTCACGATCACGCATGTTGTTGAGGTTGAGCACTCCGACACTTAGCATTCCCAATGCCGATGCAGGAAGAAGAACAAGAAACCGGAAGTCGTGCGTATGTAAAAAATATGTGCCTGCTACCCCCACGACCCCAAAAAAAAGAAAAACGAACAGATCGCCCAGCCCCCTGTAACCGTACGGCTTTTTTCCGACGGTGTATTTGATGGCTGCAAGGATCGCAGCAATGCCCGAAGCAAAAAAAACAAAGGGATAACTCCAGTGCATGCCCCGGGTGCCTTCGATCACAAGTCCGGACCCGGAGATCAAAGCCAGAATTGTAAAAATAAACAGCGCCTTTTTCATCGCGGAATGTGTAATTACACCACTTTGAACCGTTCGTTTCGGGCCAATCCTTCCGGCGTTATCGGCACCGTTAACCGCATCGCCGTAATCGTTGGCAAGGTTGGATAAAATTTGAAGAAAAATAGTAGTCAACAAAGACAAAACAAACACAGACTTGCTAAAATGACCGTTATAAGCTGCAAGAAAACTCCCCAATGCAATCACAGAAAGCGCCAATGGCAAAGTTCGCAAACGAAATGCACTGATCCAATGTTTCATAAATGGCATACTGCAAAGTTCGTAAAAAATTGCATCGGGTAATCATGTAACGTTGAGATTACCTGAGGGAACATTTTTTTCATCGCAAATTCCTGTTTTTTTTAATGCCCGACTTTGAAAAAAACGGCTCGTAAATCACCTTATCAAAAGGCAAACTATTTTTATCCCGTTCATGGCAGGTCTACCGAAAGAGAGGTGAAGTTAGGACCTTATCGGTCTTGTAGCAGGTAGCATTCCCCCAAAATCCATCCATGCAATGAACCGATCCTGCTTCGGAAATTTCCAATACCTGAAGCAGGAAACACCCCTGATTTGGATAATCTTGCCGGCCGTAGGAAACCCCCGATATACGGAGGCGGATATCGGGGCGTGAACCATAAAAGCTAAAAGTGTGTAGTCGCGCATGGTCCGGGCGTATGCTTTAGAACCCGGGTTGATCAGATTTTTTGGAGCAGCCGATCAACGGCTTGCCGCAAGAGCCGGGGCGATGCATCCAGTTTTAAACCAGGGTATTTTGCGGCTTGTACCAAACCTTCTTTTAACCGGAAACGTTTTTGCGGGCAACTAAAATAATGGCCATCGTCCGAAAGTTTTTTAGCCAGATACTCTTGTTCTGTTTGCCCGGGAGTAGGTATAAAAAGAGCAGGAATACCCAAAACACCCAGATCCATCAAAGTAGAATAACCGGGTCGGCTTAAAACCAGTTGACTATTGGTTAAGACCCGGCCAAGGTCGCGGCCATTCAGGTGATGCATCACCTGCACATGAGAAGGGGTTTTAAAAGCCCCGGTTTCCCTAGGCAACCCTCTCAACAGCATACTACCCTCAGGAAATGCTGCACTTTGATCCAGCAGCATTTTTTCAAAAAAAGAACGTTGAGGCTCCGGCCCCGATAACAAAACCAACAGTGGGATGGCAGGATCCGCTTTTCGCTTCAGCCCCTGAAACCGTGAAAGACAGCCGATATACGTGTGCCGCTCCGGCATCGGTTCTCCGTGAGCCAAACGACCGCTGAGATTAGGAACATCCGGAAAATCGGGGATCCACAATTCGTGAAACCGTTCCATGTATCGCAGGTGCATCCGGTAGAGTCTTTTTTCAAAAACGGGAGCCTGAATGTGCACCTGATGCGTCATATAAATGCAATACACATCCGGATGAAACAAACCAAACCGGTTGTCTGAAATAACAGCATCTATCTGTTCCTGCTTTACCCACTTTTCCAATACCTGTCTTTCTTTTTTTATGGTATGCAACAAACGGGGCATGCTCCGGAGCATCCGAACAACCATCTGTCCCTTTTTCGGGTAGCGAATGTTGTAAGCAGGCAGGTCAATTTGCCGCAGATGCGGAAATTCGTTTTGCAACAAAACTTTCTGATCGCCCGCAGTACCGAGCAGCACTTCAGTACCTGCATCTTCCAATGCAGAAACAATTGATATACAACGTGTAGCGTGGCCCAAGCCCCAGTCGAGAGGACCGATCAGGATGCGTTTTCTCCGAGTCATGCGCTTTGAAGTTACAACATCTTTTTCCGGAACCGGGACCCTCCGTACGGAAATGCATAAAAATGCAAAAACACACTACCTTTGCCCGGTACTAAAAGTACCGTTGTGGGAAAGAATAAACAGAAAAGGTTTGCAGACAACAAATCCTACCGCCATGTAATTCAGGCCGGATTCCATGAAGTATACCAGAAAAACCATTCCCTGAAAGGGAAATGGCAATCCGATTTTTTTAAAAACGAAAACCCGATCGTATTGGAACTTGGCTGTGGTCGTGGCGAGTATACGGTTGGGTTGGCCAAACGTTTTCCGGATAAAAACTTTATCGGGGTCGATATTAAAGGAGCCCGCCTGTGGAAAGGCGCAAAAACAGTGCAGGAAGATGGAATGAAAAATGCTGCTTTTGTGCGCACCCGCATCGATTTTATAACGTCCTTTTTTGATGCGGACGAAGTAGATGAGATCTGGATTACTTTTCCCGATCCCCAACCTAAAAAAAACCAGGCACGCAAGCGGCTAACCGGGCCTTTGTTCATTGATCGTTACCGCCGGATATTGAGAAATAAAGGCTTGGTACACCTGAAAACCGATAGCAATTTTTTCTTTGAATATACCCTGGAACAAATTAAAGAACACCGGTATGAAATGTTGGAGATGACCCGCAACTTGTATGGCGAAAAAATCGATGATCTCGATGCTGAAACAGCCGATGTGTTATCCATCCGTACGTTTTATGAAACCCTCTTTCTGGAACTGGGAGAATGGATCAACTATGTGCGTTTCCAAATCCATTAATACGATGAAACCCATCAAACTCAGCGAAAAGAACAAAGATTTTTTCAGCCATGTTTATGAAGTGGTAAAACAGATCCCGGAAGGCCGGGTTACCTCCTACGGAGCGGTGGCAAAATACCTCGGAACCGCACGCGGCGCACGCATGGTTGGGTGGGCCATGAACGGCTCTCATTTTCACCCTGAATACATTCCGGCACATCGTGTACTGAACCGGAATGGGTTATTAACCGGAAAACATCAGTTTTCCGACCCTAGCGAAATGCAACGCAGATTGGAAGCGGAAGGCATTGAGATCAAGGACGACAAGGTAGTAGATTTGAAAAAACATTACTGGGATCCCGGCATTGAACTGAAATACGAATAACGCCCTTTGTTTCGGAACAAACACATTTCCAACTCCTTTCCGGGTATGGATCAAGGTGCGCGTGCTTATTCATGCCTTGAATGACTTTTTAACCCCAACTTCCGCCGGTATAATTTGTCGCCGAAAGGCTCCAAAGCATCGTGTTTAAAATCGATGCGTTCTCGTTCTTATAGCCGTTCCGTATTTCATTTACACAAAAAAATACTACTTTAATGGTTTAAATACCATAATCTTATGACCAGCAAGCTTTTAATTATCCCTATACTCCTTTCGGGTTTACTTTTAAATGCCCAAGAAGTGGTATCCACACAAGGAGATGTTTACTCCAACGAAAGCGGAAGCATCGACTTTACAATTGGAGAAACAGTGATCGGCACAGGAACAGATGAAACCCATGAAATTACGCAAGGTTTTCATCAAACCCATTGGAATTTTGTAGGACTAAAGGATCATGCTCCGAATTACGAAGCCCTTATTTTTCCAAACCCAACGGAAGATGTATTGAACATTAAAACGAGTACGTTCGAGCAGGTAACCTATACGCTGTATGATGCACAAGGAAAACTCGTTTTGCAGGATAAACTCTCTGCAGAGCAAACCCCCATTCAAGTACATCACTTAACTCCGGGAAGCTATTTGCTAACCTTGCATAACGAAACACAGCGTTTAAAGACGTTTAAGCTGGTTAAAACACATTAATTCAACAAAAAATGAAAAAACTACTACTACTCGTTGCTATAACAACAATTGCATTGCCCTCTTTTTGTCAAGTGCCGGAAGGCTTTAAATACCAGGCAGTAATCAGAGGTGCTTCAAGTTTAATTCTAACGGATCAACCCGTAGGAATTCAGTTAATGATCCGGCAAGGATCAGCCGGAGGACCGGCGGTTTACACCGAAACGTTTTTACCGACAACCAACGGATATGGTTTGGTCAATCTTGAAATAGGTACGGGAGCAACATCCGATGATTTTACAACTATAGATTGGGCAAACGGACCGTACTTTATGGAAACGGCTGTGGATGTAACCGGTGGTGTTGCATACCAGGTTATGGGTACCAGTCAGCTAATGAGCGTTCCTTATGCGCTATATGCCAAAACAGCCGAAAACGTAACAAACGATGCCGTAAATGATGCCGATGCGGACCCAAACAATGAGTTGCAGGCGATCTCATT
>CALLUQ010000008.1 GCA_938010565.1 uncultured Flavobacteriales bacterium | reverse complement strand
GTTGTCGTTGGTCCAGAAGAAGCTGTCGGCTTCGAGGTCGATGGTAACGGCCTGGTCGTAGTTCAGGTGCCACGTTTTCCCCATCAACGTATCGCGTTCGATGTGCGAAAAGTAATTGCGTATCCAACGAAAGGGGATGGGGCCGTTGAGGAAAAAGTCCTCTTCGTGGGTGGTGAGTTCGCCGGTGGGGAGGTGGATCACAAAAGGGGTGTATTTTTCTTAAAGGTAGGAATTTTATTTTCAAACAACATATCAGATCAAACCATCTGATGCACTTTTTGAGTCGGAATTACACTTCACGATATTTCCGAAAACTTTACGGTTTGGGAATTTTCAAAGATCCCCATCAAGGGTATAATTCTCCCCAAATTTCTGTTCCTTGTTGTTTACCGCTTCCATATTTAGAGCCTGTTTAATATTCATCTTAACACTTGCTTTGATAACGGCTTAAAACACGATGTTTTTTCAGATCAAGTCTGAAAAAAGGGCCGTGAAGTGGGAAACAACACGGTTGTGACCAACATGTTGGTAAGTTTGGCACACTAAGCGCCTAAATACCAATAAGCCCGTATCCAATTAGGGTTGGCGGGCAGATCTCCTCAGATGGGTATTGGGTTGTTTGATCTTGATTTCCGGATCGATCCCATCCAGCACTTCCACAAAAATACCATCCGATAAACCCAGGGTTACATGGCGCTTTTCAAATTTTTGATCGCCCACTTCCACTTCTACATAAGCCTGGCCTTTAATGAATTGTAACAAATTTTCACGCAAGGAAAGTACGCTGTCGCGACGATCCAGAACAATGTCGGCACTGGCGCTGTATCCGGCACGGATAAAATCGGAGGTAGCCGAAGGATCGAAACGCAATGCTGCCCGGATCTCAAACTGAACGGCTCCGTCGATGGTTTCGCCTTTCGGACTGATGTATTCGAGATCGGCGTGGAAAGACCGGTCTTCAATGGCGCCTATATTCAGGATCAACGGCATGCCCGGGCGAATCTTATTCACTTCGGATTCGTCCACATTTCCTTCAAAGATCATGTTGTTCATATCGGCCACAAAGGCAATGGTGGTTCCGTCGTTAAAGGTATTGCTTTCAATGACCGAACTGCCTTCTTTAACGGGCACATCCAACACCATTCCCGCAATGGTAGAGCGGATCAGCGTATTGCTGCTGTCCGAATTTTTGGTTACTCCTTTGCGGATGAGTTCCAAATGATTTGCAGCAGCGTTCCATTCCTCCCGGGCATTTTCCAGAGCGGTTTCGCTGGTGTTGTATTCCGAAACGGAAATGACCTGCTCATCAAATAAACTTTTGTTCCGTCGGTGTTCCCTTTCTGCTTGTTGTAAACCGATCCGGGCTCTGTTTAAACGGTTTTCGGCATTGTTCAACGAAACCATGTCCGGAATGATCTTCACCCTGGCCAACAGATCCCCTTTTTTTACCTGTGTACCTGCTTCGGCAAAAAGCTCCTGAATAATGCCCGAAACCTGCGATTTGATCTCCACCTCCTTACGCGGAATAACCGAACCGGTAGCCATGCTCTTTTTTATAATATTTGTGGTAACCGCCTGCTCGGTCTCGTAAACAACCGGTGTTACCTGCTCCTTGTTCCACAAGTAATAAAGGGTGTAAATGAAACCTGCAAACAAACCTCCAAACAACAGTACTTTAAAAAATGTTTTCATCTTTTTTTCTGATCAAATTATTATTCACTCCTCAGTGCATCTATCGTTTTCATCCGAACTGCCCGCGATGCAGGGATCAACCCTGCAAAAACCCCGGCAACGATCAATACCACAAACGAGATCATCACGGCATCAAAACGAACGGAAGGATCCCGGAAAAAATCGCCTCCCACCCCTAATGCCGATAAAGATTCGATGCAGCCTGTTGCCAGGCAAATGCCGGAAATTCCGGCGAGGAAGGTAAGGGTAAGGGCTTCCATAACGATTTGTTTGCGGATGTTCCACGGGGTTGCTCCCAACGCACGGCGTATGCCGATTTCCCGGGTTCGTTCGCGTATGGTAACCAACATAATATTGCTTACACCGATGGCTCCCGCAAAAAGGGTTAATATTCCAAAAATCCAGGCAATAAGCCGGATCCCCTTGAAAACCATGTTCATCTGCTCCATTTCTTCTTCGGAATTGAAACTTCCGAATGCCCTGGGATCGTTCGGATGTACCTTGTGCCGTTGTGCCAGCAACGTTTTGGCTTTTTGTTCCAACAATGCAGGTGATGTACCTGCTTTTGCCAACATGGCAAACCATCCTACCCTGTTTGGCCTGTTAAACGCTTTTTGGTAAGTAGTAAGCGGAATATAAACGGTTTGCTCATCGCGTTCGGCCCGTTCGCCATCTTTGCCGGATCCGAAAACACCCACCACCTGAAAATAAATGCCATTGATCTTAAGGAAATCGCCGATCGGGTTTTTTCCATCGAACATAATGGAAAGAACAGCACTACCGATCACACAAACTTTTCTTTTCTCTTTGATATCCAATTCATTGATAAAACGGCCACGGGTTATTTTAAACAGCTCGATCTTTTGAATGACCGGATGATCTCCCATGATGCTAAAAGCGGCTGTCTTTTTTCCGCGTGCTACGTTGTTGGCTCCCCGGTACCCGCCCAACTGAGCTCGCGGAGCCACAACTTCCACCTCCGGAATGCCATGCAATGCAGCAATATCATTGTTTTTGAGCCCGAAAGTTCGGCCGCGGTTAAACCCTTTGTAAGGCATAGAGGTCGTTTGTGTCCAGATGTAAGCACTGTTGGATGCAATGCCTCCAAATTGGCTTTTTGCTCCGTTTTCCAATCCTTTTCCGGCTCCGAGATTGATAATGAGAAGAAAGATGCCCCATCCTACTCCCAGTGCCGTAAGAAAAGTGCGCATGGGCTTTTTGCGCAAAGTGTGATAAATTTCTGTCCAACTGTCCCAATCCAACATCGTTACTCCTCCCTTAATGCTACAATCGGACGAACGCGTGCTGCGCGGATCGCAGGCACCAATCCGGCCATGGTTCCGGAAATGACAAGAATAGCGGTGGCCTGAATGGCTGTATTCAGGTTTACGGACGGGTGCAACAGCGGCGGTTCCGTCATCACGGTTTGCAGGGCCGCCAGGGTTTCAATTCCCAGATACAACCCGAGGTAGCCAAAAAAACCGGTTACGATCACCGCTTCTGCGATGATCAACTTCAAAATTGAGCCGGGAGAGGCACCCAGTGCTTTTCGGATGCCCAGTTCTTTGGTCCGTTCGCTCACCACCACCAACATGATGTTGCTCACCCCCACAATGCCGGCGATCAGGGTCAAAATACCGATCATCCAGCAATAGCCTTCGATCATATCCAGCACGTGGTTTACTCTGGCAAACTCTTCCGAGTTGTTACGCACCCGCATGGCCCGCTCGTCATCCGGATTAAAATGGTGTTTATCCGCCATGTACTGGCGCACCCTTCCGGCCAGTTGCGTACTTTCCTCCAAAGGCATATCGCCTACGGTGAACATGAGCCGGTCGATGTTGTCGGCGCCACTAAAAACCATTTGTGCAGCAGTAATGGGCACATAGGTAATGCGTTCTTCACCCTGGTCTCCTTCATCCTCAAAAACACCTACCACTTTAAAAGCCACTCCACTCACTTCTACGTATTCCCCGATGCAATTCGATGTGCCAAACAATTCTGCTTTTACAGGCAACCCGATTACAATTACTTTTCTTTTTTCCCGTATATCCGAATCGTTCAGGAAACGGCCTTCGCGTACCAAGGTTTTTTCGAGATACCGGTGGTCCGGATGCACCCCTCGTAAGGAGTAAGTACCTCCTTTGGGTCCGCGATTTATCAGTACCCGCCAACGGGTATGCCTTGCCGTTACAAATTCAACGCCTTCAAAATCGCGGTTTATTTCTTCGTAATCGGAATTGGTCATCCGAATGCGTCGGCCGGTTTTGTAACCATGATAAGGTACGGATGTTTTTCCTGCCCTGATCCAGATGCTGTTAATGGCATCGTCTTTAAAATTATCCGACATGCCGTTCCGGAGTGCTTTTCCCAGCCCCAACAACATGATCAGCATATAAATGCCCCAGGCTACCATAAAACCAGTAAGAACCGTACGCAATACATGTTTGCTTAACGCATCAATAATTTCGGAAAAGAGCCCTCCTTTAAACATGAGTTACCGGTTCCGTCGGGTTATGAAACGATTTTGCCATCTTTGAGTTGAATTACACGTTCGGTCATATCTGCAATGTCGTTTTCGTGGGTAACGATCACCACGGTCATCCCTTCGTCGTTCACACTTTTCATCAACTGCATCACTTCATACGATGTTTGGGAGTCCAGTGCTCCTGTTGGTTCATCGGCCAACACCACTTGTGGTTTTGTGATCAAAGCCCGGGCAATAGCCACCCGTTGTTTCTGACCGCCGGACATTTCATTGGGCAAATGGTTGGCCCAATCGGCCAGCCCTACCTTTTCCAGGTATTCCATGGCCAGGAGGTTGCGCTTTTTTCGCCCTGTTTTGTTGTAATACAAAGGCAGAGCTACATTTTCTCGGGCGGTTTTAAAGGAAACGAGATTAAAAGATTGAAAAACAAAACCGATCATACGGTTGCGATAAACCGCTGCTTTTCTTTCGGAAAGGTTTTTAATGAGCGTTCCTCCCAAATGGTATTCGCCGTGGTCATAATTATCCAGTATCCCCAAAATATTCAACAGGGTAGATTTACCGGATCCGGAAGAACCCATGATCGAAACCAGTTCGCCTTTCTCCACCCTTACATTTACTCCTTTCAGTACTTCCAGAGCGTTGTTGGCTACGGTATACGACTTTCTGATGTTGGATAATTCGATCATCGGGTTTGTATCGGACTATGAAACTGCAATATAAAATGCAGTATAAAAGTACCGAACGCAAGCAAGCATCAGGCCGGCGAATTGACAGATGGCAGGATGGTTCAATAAACGGCTTTTTTAAAGCAGCCGATTAGGTGGCATTTTAGCGATGAACTTCATTTCTTTATGAACGATGTACTGGCAACTCCAAGCTTATAATGCATAACCGATCACTCACCATTTCCCTTGTAGCTTCTGATCCAACCAGGCTTTGTAGTTAATGTAACCTGTGGCAAGATCGGGAACCAAGGGAGGAGCATTTTCAGGATACAATTGCTCGCGTAGCAACAAAAATGCAGCTTTATATTCCAGTAAAGGCAGCCGGCCTATTTTTCGAAAAAAACGCAGCAATATCTTTTCGAACTCCTGCATATCTTTTACTTTTTTGACAAACCTTCGGGTACTGTCAACATGATAACGCAGCACCATCAGGTTTTTTTGTTCCAGATGGATCATCAGGTTGAGCATCCGGGCCTGCACTTGTAGGTTGGGATCGTCGATCTTAAAGCGGGCGTTCAAAAATCGGTTGATCGATTGCAGGGAAGCGCTGTAATTTTTAGCCATAAAATGAATGCTCGCCAGTTGGAACCAAAAGGAACTCAGGTAAATTTTGGGAAGCTTTTGTTCGTTGATCTTTAAAAAACGTTCCGTAGCAGCGATGAACGAAGCATGTTCGGCAAAGGATCGGGTGTCGCGGTAAATTTCCAGCTCAATGTTGTAGGTACGCATGATCTGTTTCAGCAAGGTGCGGTTTTCAGAAGTGATGCGCCAGTCTTCGTAAAGGTCTTTGGCACTTTGGATCAAACGAAGGGCTTCCTTGTAAGCTTTGTTGAATACCAGAAAACTAACCAGGTTATTGAGGGTAGAAACATACAAACCGGGCTCTTCTTTTTGTCGGACTTTATCGGCTTCCATCAAGCGGAGCAAGGTGCGCAGGGCTTGTTCTGCTTTTTCACTTTCACCGGCATTTAAATGGCGGAGATACAGGCTATTGTAAAACAGGGTTTTGGCTTCGAGTGTGTGTGCATTTTCAGGATGTTGCAAGGCTGTTGCAGGCGGAGGGAGTGGTTTTCCGGCCAACAACAATTCAGAAGTTTGAACGGCTTCTAACCAAAACTCATGGCGGTTGTACAGCAAATTCAACGCTTCTTTTTCATGCCTAAGGGCTTCTTTAAAAGTAGGATAAGCATGCGGGCGAACCGCCTGCTCCAATTTCCTTTCCCAGTGGGCTGCTTCCGCTAAACCGGTTAACAATTCATAACGGCTGGCCAGCTTTTTTGCACGTTTCAACTCCTCAAGGGCATGCGAGTACAGTTCTTTGTGATACAAAATTTCCACATTGCGCAACGCTTCTTTTAATGCTGCATCTTTGGATAAGTTCGTATGAAAATTTCGCAGGCTTTTTAAGATCAGTTTCCGCAGATAGTTTTTGGTAACGTGCATCTGCCGTATAAATGTTTCCCCTTCAAACTGCTTTCGAAGGGCGGCCTCATCGTATTCGGTTTGAGCAGCGATGGCATCAAACAATTTCAGATAATTAAAATGGCCCTTTTCCTTGTTTACAAAAAGTTTGAAATACCTTTTTTCACTTTTGGTAAGGGAACAGATCAATTGAAACAGTAATTCTTTTTTAGCCATTGAAATTTACATTGCATATAGAATTTTTCCTTTGCATACAAGATTTTTTCATCTAAATTGCATGGTAGGAATTTACGTTTTTTCAAATTATTCACCAAGAGTTACCTCCGCGTCTCTTAGTTTTGAAGCCATACATTTATTCATCATTTAAAATTGAAAAACATGTCAAACGCAATCAATTGGTTCGAGCTCCCTGCCCACAACTTTGAACGGGCGGTTGCTTTTTACAGCACGGTATTAGGACAAGACCTCCAGGCGATGGATCATCCGGAAATGAAAATGGCCTTTTTTCCGACCACCGATGGCGGTGTAGGAGGCTGTGTTACCCACGGAAACGGCAACCAACCCCACACCGAAGGGGCACTGGTTTACCTCAATGGAGGCGACGACCTGGGAACTCCCTTGGCAAAAGTAAAAGAAGCCGGGGGCGAAGTATTGATGCCTAAAACCGCTATCGGAGAAAATGGTTTTATGGCCGTTTTTAAGGATACGGAAGGCAATCGTGTAGCATTCCATTCCATGAATTAAATGGGAAAAGAGGGGAGGTAAGGCCCCTCTTTTTATACTTTTTTCCACCAGTAACCGAGAAAAATTCTAAGTAAAAGGATGGTCTTTAGAAGGTTAACCATTTTTTCCTATTTTAATGGTCGACAAAAATCAAAAAGTAAGATGACTAAAGATAACCAAAAGAAATGAGCCGGTCAGTCCATGCTCCGGTAACGGATCCATTCCATTCCATACCCGGAAATAAATTCGATGTTTTGATGCTGAAGCAGTAAAACACCGGGAGGAAGTGAGGATGATGACTCAACAGCACATTTTCTCCGTTCGTTTGCGTAACTCTCTCGCAAGCATCCCGCTTGTGAGAGGATAGCTATGCCATTCCCGGCAAATGATTGAAAAAATACCATTTGGCTTGTGAGGTCATTAATACGGCTCCAGGCGGACGCCTGAAACAGAGTGAGAACGCAACCTTCCTCCATTGCTACGGCAAGCCTCAGCTATTACAAACTCTTCCAAGGCAAACGCATTTAAATTTTTCACCTCTATAAATCAAGCAGCTATAATTCTCAATGTATGATATTTAAGCGATACCAAAAATTTAAACTGCTGAAAGTAAGTATGAATCTGTTTTAAATGCGTTTGCCCTGCAAACTCTTCCTACTCCGTTGGTTTTTAGAGATAAAATGCTACCTTTCAGAAAAAATGACCCTTTGTTCACCCGATCCACCCCCTTATGATCCACCTCCCCACCGGCGAACTTGCCATCCACGAAGAGGATTTTTTCCTCAACGGCCCCATCCCCTTTCGCTGGACACGCAACTATTTTTCGCACATCGAGCGCGACACGTTGATGGGGAAAACATGGCATCTGAACCACGACCAGGCCGTTACCATCGATCTCGAAGCCGACAGTTTCTTTTGGACCAACGACAACGGAAATGAGTTGGAGATCCCCTACCTCGAACCCGACGACGAAGCCGTTATCACCTCCGAAAAAATACGCTACCGCCACGACCCCGGTAGGATACTCATTGAAGACTATGACAACTGCTTGTTTTATCACTATGCCAGCGTATGCAACACGAAAAACTGCTACCGTTTAACCCAAATCACCCGGCACCGCTTTAGCATTCAATTTTTTTACACCCCTTCCGGGAGATTGTACCGTATTATCGACTCCGGAAACCGCACCCTGCGCATCGAAAGAGACGATCAACAACGCATTATCGCCGTAAAACAAATCCACGACACCCAA
>CALLUQ010000007.1 GCA_938010565.1 uncultured Flavobacteriales bacterium | reverse complement strand
TGACAATCTTCCCTTGCTCATTTTTGAGCAGTTCATTCAGAAAGTCGAGCAAGAGTTCTTTGTTCGGTTCCTCGCCAAAAAGTCGCTTGAAACCGTAATCAGTGAAGGGATTGATATATTTCTCTATGAAATCGGGCATATGGTCTCTTTCTGACAAAGATAATGATTTGCTCAATTCATTGCTTCATGGAACTAATTGTTTGGCAGCATCACCTATATTTATTATTTTCATAATTGATAAAGAAATAAATATGATTGCAAACACCTAATTATTAGTTTGTTAAACCATACAATACTCCGTTAAATTTTAAGCCGAAATTTCACCATACTCCAAAGCTTTCTTCACCTTTTCTCTATTTATTGGCTTGTTTGCGGAAATAGCAAACAAGGCTAAAAATCAATTAAGCATTAAATGCCGCAAAAAAAGCGTGTAAAATGTACGCCAGGCTTATGAAAAATGCCGATCGGGAAGAGTACATTTCCATAAAAGTAAAAAGCCGATTGTAATTCCCGATTTATTGCTAAATTTAAACTTTTATTAAAAGCATTCGGTGCAAAAACATACCTGCAATGGCAACAACCTCAGAGATCAAAAACGGCCTGACCATCAAATTCAACAACGATCTTTTTACCGTAGTTGAGTTTCTTCATGTAAAACCGGGAAAAGGTTCCGCATTTGTTCGTACCAAGATCAGGAGCATCACTACCGGAAAAGTATTGGACCACACGTTCCCCAGTGGCCATAAAATTGAGATCGTTCGTGTTGAACGCCGGAAATATCAATTTTTATACAAAGAAGATGTCAACTACATTTTCATGAACCTGGAGGACTACAACCAAATTCCGATCGAGGCTCACCTGATCGATAACCCACAGTTTTTACTGGATAGTTCGATGGCAGAGATCCTGTTCCATACGGAAGAAGAATTGCCCATTGCCGTTGAACTTCCTCAGTTTGTTGAAATGGAAGTTACTTGGACCGAACCCGGTGTAAAAGGAGACACGGCCACCAACAGTACCAAACCCGCCAAAGTAAATACAGGAGCCGAAATTCGGGTGCCCCTTTTTATTAACGAAGGCGACACCATTAAGATCGATACCCAAAAAGGTGCTTATGTGGAACGTCTTAAGAAATAAAACGCTCCGGTGTATGGCATGGATAATACCTGCTTCCTTATAGGGTGCGCAGGTTTTTTTGATGCATTTTTACCCTTTATCTTTTGTTTATGAAACTGGAACGGCCACATACCCTCACCGAAATTGCCGAACTCATTGGTGCCCACCCCATGGGTTCGGCCAATCACCTGATTACCGGGCTCAACGAGATCCATGTTGTGGAACCCGGCGACCTCGTTTTTGTAGATCACCCAAAATACTACGACAAAGCCCTGGCCTCTGCGGCAACCACCATTCTGATCAACAAAAAGGTGGAACATCCGGAAGGCAAAGCCCTGCTTGTTTCGGAAGACCCATTTCGGGATTACAACTGGCTCACCCGCCACTTCCGGCCTTTCCGGCCACAAAACGCTGCCATTGCAGCGACGGCACAAATAGGCCCCGACACCCTCATCCAACCCAACGTAACCATTGGCAACCATGTTAAAATCGGTTCCGGTTGCATTATTCACCCCGGAGTGGTCATTTACGATCATTGTGAAATTGGCAACCATGTGACCCTTCACGGAGGAACCATCATAGGCAGCGATGCCTTCTATTTTCAAAAACAAAAAGAGGGATTCCGGAAAATGCACAGTTGCGGACGGGTAATCATTGGAAACCACGTAGAAATCGGCTCCAACTGCACGATCGACAAAGGCGTTTCAGGCGATACCATAATTGGCGACGGATGTAAAATTGACAACCTCGTACAAATCGGACACGATACGATACTTGGCACCAATTGCCTGATCGCTGCTCAGGTAGGAATTGCAGGGTGTTGCCGCATTGAAAACGATGTAACCATGTGGGGACAGGCAGGCGTACCCGCAAACATTCACATTGGAAAAGGAGCGGTTTTACTCGGAAAATCAGCGCCTTCACGTAATCTGGAAGGCGGAAAAAGTTATCTCGGAGCACCGTGCGAAGAAGCACGGGTGATGTGGAAACAGCTCGCTGCCATCCGTAAGTTACCAATAATCATCGAGAACTTGTAATCCTTCACTACACAGGAGAGAGTAAAATAAACCCTATCATTGTTCTTCACATAAGAAGAATACCAACATAAAAAATGCCCGAAGCAAAAGTTGATAAATTGCTCAGCCGCTTGCGCCTGAAAGAATTCAAGCTCACCTCGTTGTTGGAGATCACCAACGCAATTAACGACAATTACCCGGTAGATCGTTTGCTTCGGATATACGAATACATCCTCAGAGAGCAATTGGCAATCAGCAAGCTAAGTCTCTTTATAAACGATGAAGGCTGGAAATGTATTCTGAAATACGGAACTAAAAACGCAGAAAACAAGATCGATGTCGCTGCGGATCTATTGCGCATCAGAGAAATTACGGTAATCGAATCGTCTTCCAAAGAATACCTGCATGTTTTTGATATTGTTATTCCTGTTTTTCACAAAGATTCTGCCTTGGCCTATCTGCTGATCGGCGATTTGGATGAAGAGGAAGTGAAGATCAGCCCTACGATCAAGCACATGCCTTTCATTCAAACCATTACCAACATTATTGTAGTAGCCATTGAAAACAAACGCCTGGCAAAAGACATCATCCGGCAAGAAAGAATGAAAAGAGAACTGGAGGTGGCTGCCGAAATGCAACGCATGTTGCTTCCGGCCAACCTGCCCGGCAATACATCTGTTGAAATTGCCGGCAAATACAAAGCCCACTTACAGGTAGGAGGCGATTATTACGATTATATCCCGCTCAATGAAGATGAATTTGTTTTTTGTGTGGCCGATGTTTCCGGAAAGGGAGCTTCAGCGGCCTTGTTGATGTCGAACTTTCAGGCCAACCTCAATGCTGTGCTGAAGTATGCCAAAGACATATCGTTGCCTGAATTGATCGTGGTGCTGAACGACCGGGTAATGGAAAATGCACAGGGAGAGAAATTCATCACCCTGTTCATTGGCAAATACAACATCCGCACCCGCAAGTTGCTCTCTGTGAACGCCGGTCACAACCATCCCATCCTCACCGATGGGAACAAGGTGCACTTTTTTACCAAAGGCTGCATAGGGCTGGGAATGTTCGAAACCATTCCTTCTATCGAAATGGAAGAAATCGAAGTGCCTCCCCGATCCACCATCGTTTGCTATACCGATGGTCTGGTAGAGTTGGAAAACGACGAAAAAAAAGATTTTGGCACACAGCACCTTGTTCACCTTATCCGCAACCACCTCCACATAACGATGGAAGACCTGAACGGTAAAATTTTTGAGGAAGCAGAAACCTTCAAACAAAACCAGCCCTGGATCGACGATATTGCCGTACTGAGTTTGCGCCTGTACTAATTCTAACGTGAATGCAATATAAAAACAGTGAAGTTGTTGCGAAAAAAGCAACCTGGCTTACTTCGGTTCAGGTGCCATAAAATGCAATTCATTTTTAAGATGCAATTGATCAAGGAGGAGGAAATGGTTGATGGCAACTGTGTTTGGAGTGGCCGCTCCTTTGCGAATGTTTTTCATCATTCAACTTACCTTTTTTCCAAACGAAGAAAAAAATTACTTCCCTGCTGTTTCTCTTGTCCAGTCAGCCTGAGAAATGCTCCGGCCGTTTTTAAAGTAGTAAGTCCCCCATTTTGCAACCATCTTCCGATAGTCGTCGGCTTTGTTGCCTTGCACCACAATCCGGCGAACGATAATTTTATTAGACTGGTTATAATGCTCTTCCGAAACCCCTTGCGGATAATCGATTGCCAACTGATTTAAAAAATACGCATCGTAACTTTTGGGTGCTGCAAAAACCGTTTTGTCGAGTGCTGCCTTTTTCTTTTTGCGGTTCACATCCGAAGAAATGATCCGCTCTTTTTCCGTTTCTGCCAGGTCTTTTTTCTTCCGATCGATGCCATCGTAAATGCCATCCCTGTTGTGGTTAAAAGTGGCATACTTTTCGGAACGATCCGCTTGCAGTGCGTTAATATCCTTGTAATTGTCTGTTCTGCGTGCTTCCTGACTCTGATTGTATTCGGCAAGTGTATTCAAGTTCACCTCTTGTGCTTCACGGATCTTCCGCACATATTTCTGGCGTTGGTTATCTCTGGCAGCCAGTGCCTCTATTACTTCTTTTTCGAACCGATCCAAAGCCGCCTCCGTTCTCCGCAGATCCATGTCATCTTTCCGGTTCTTTTCTACGGTCCATGCTTGGTGATCGTCCAACTCACGGCGCACATCATCGGCATATTGCAAGCGCAATTCCCTTCGTCCCTGAAGTACATTACGGGTTTCTTCTTCAAACGCATCCAAATTTTTCTGCACCTCCTTCAGGTGATGATAACCGGTTGTGTTTTTTTCGGCTAGCCAAACCCGATGATGGTCAGAAAACGCTTCGACTTCCGCTATACTTTCCAAACGATCCGCTTTCCCTTCATCCCGTTGTTCCAGTTGCTCCCGGCGCTCCGCTTTTATTTTTTCAACGGCTTGCAAACGGTCGTTTTCTGCTTCGTTAATCAGCGCAACATCAAAGGCTTTTTTTTCCGCTTTTATTTTTTTGATGTGTTCATATTTATCTGCCTCATCTTTCAGTAAAGCCTGGTACATCAATGCATCTGCTTTCAATTCGGACCGGCTATTCGTTGATCCCAGATGCTGTGCTTCTTTTTGTATTACTATTTCTTTTGCCTGGCGCTCGGCTTCTTCCCGGCGTTTTCTTTCTTCTTCTTCTTTTGCCAGCCGGGCAGCCTCTACCTGAGCCAAATGATCGGCTTCTTCCTGCTCCCTTTTTTCGCGGGTCAAACGATCCGCCTCCTCTTGCTCCAACCGGGCTTTTTCAGACAGAGCTGCATGACAAGCTTTGATCTGATCGTAGGGGTAGGGCAGGGCAGGTTTTGCCTTGAAAGCGGCCTCGTATAACGGAATGGCTACCTGATACTCTTTCGATTGAAAAAGCCGGTCTGCCTCGGCAATCCATTTGTTGTAAGCCTCTTCTTCGGCGGCCAAAACTTTCTCATCGGCTTTCATCTGATCTATAATGGCCTGCACTTCCCGTATTTTTTTCCCGGGCAAAGATTCGTCAGGACGTAAACCGGCAGCCGATTGATAAGCAGCCAGCGCATCTCCGTAAGCTTTGTTCTTTGCAGCATTATCCCCCGCTTTCATGGCAGCTTTATAGTCCGCTTTCAGTTGTGCTTCCGTATCTTGTTCTGCGGTGAGTAGATCCCTGATCTCATCAATCTCCCGGATCTTAGCGGCCGGATATTGCTCCCCGGGTTGTACTTCCAGTGCTTTTTCGAAAGCACTTTTTGCACTGCTGTAATCTTGAGCGGCAAAAGCATCGTTCCCCGTTTGGATCAGATGATCATACCTGGCCAGTGCTTCCAGACTGTCCTCTGCTTTTTTAATCTGGTCTTTCGGATACGTTTTTCCGGGTATTACGGCCAGTGCCTCTTTGTAGGCCGAAATAGCGGCTGTCATTTCGCGGTTGTTAAAGAGTGCATCCGCCGTTGCGATCCACTCCTGATATTTGGCATTGTTTTGTTCCTCCAACAACCGCGCTGCTGCCGCATCTTTTAGAAATTGCTCGATCTTCCGTAGCCTTTCGGCAGGATAAGGCGCATCCGGTTTTAAACCTCCGGCTTTTTCGAAAGCCGTTTTGGCTGCATTAAAATCTTCCGATTTAAAATACGCATCGCCTTCTTTAATGGCTGTTTGGTAATCGTTTTCCAATTTTGCCTCACGATCTTTTTCTGCTGCCAGAACAGCCATACGATCGGTTATTTCTTTCATTTTACCCGTAGCGTAAGCATCTCCCGGTTTGATGCTCAGGGCAGCTTCAAAAGCGGCACGTGCAGAAGAAAGATCTTCTGCCTTTAATGCCTGATCACCGGTTGCAAGCAATTGGTCGTAGTTGGCCATCGCATTGATGCTGTTCCGGGCTGCTTTAATTTCGTTTTTCGGATATACCTCTTCCGGCATCAACTCAGACGCCTCCTGATAAGCGGTTATGGCTTGGTTGTATCTGGCCTCGTCTCTGTGGGCATCCGCTTTAGCGATCAGGTCTTTGTATTGCTCTGTTTTAGCGGCAAGTGTTGCAGCTTCGGCTGCCTCATCGGCCAGTGTTTTATCGATGATCGCTATCTGCTTGCCCGGATACTCCTCCGCCGGCTGTAACCCCTGCGCTTTTTCAAAGGCCCTTTTTGCCGCAGCAAGATCCCGAGCGCGCATGGCCTGATCGCCTTCTTTAACGGCTGCCTGGTAATCAGTTATCAATTTATCCGCGGCATTTTTTTCCGCTTCTATCGCTGCCAATTTCCCTTCGATCTCACCTATTTTTTCTTTGGGATATGCTTCATTCGAAAACAATCCGAGTGCTTTTTCATAAGCCGTTTTTGCAGCAGAATACTCCTCTTTGTTCAGCGCCCGATCTCCGGCAGCTACAAATTCGTTGTATGCATTCAAATTGGCGATGGCTTTTTGGGTTTCCTGAATTTGCGTTTTTGCATAAACATCCGACGGCTTTAACTCCAGCGCCTCCTGATAACCTGCCAGAGCATTTTCAAATTCTTTCCCGTTCATTAACCCATCTGCTTTGGCAATGGCATCTTTGTATGCCTGTTCTTTCGCAGCCAAAACTTCTGCTGCTGCTTTTTGTTCGGCCATTTTTTGGTGGACTGCCTCTATCCGGGCAGAGGGGTAAGTTTCATTCGGTTTGATGTTTTTGGCTTCGCGGTAAGCCGCCAGTGCATCCTCCCATTTTTCTTCCTTAAAGAACCGATCTCCATTTTGTACGGCCTGTTGGTAGCCGGCATTTACGTTTGCCAGGCGGTCAGCCTCTGCTTTTTCAGCAGCGAGGAGGTTTTGCAGTGCTTTTATTTTGGTTTTGGGATATTCCTCCTCGGGTTTCAGATCGGAAGCTTTTCGGAAGGTTTTTATGGCGTTATCATAATTTCCGGCTGTCATCTCGGCATCTGCGGCAGCAACCCATCGCTGATACTCGCTTTCCACCTTGGCCAACCTTTTCATCTCATCCTTTTCCGCATTCCAGAGCTTCCGGGCATTTTCCAGCTTTTCTTTCGGTACCCTTTCTTCCGGTCGCATGTTGGCTGCTTTCTGAAAAAGAGCAATGGCGTTCTCATACTCCTTTGCCTCTAATTTTTGGTCGCCGTCTTTAAGGTATTGATTAAATTCGGCATCCAGTTCGGCCATTACTTCCACCTCTGCTTTTTTCATGGCAATGGCCTGATCCAACGCTTTGATTTTTAACCTGGGGTAGTCTTCCTCCGGTTTCAGGTCAGAAGCCGCCTTGTATTGATCGATCGCATCCTTCCAGCGGGTTTCCTCTTTTGCCAGTTTATCGCCTTCTGCAATCAACCGTTTGTATTTTGCATCAAGGGCTGCCCGGGCTTCTTTTTCGGCATTTTCTCTGATCAACCTTTCCTTTTCTTCCCGTAGCAGTTTTTCGGCATCTTTTAATGCTGCTTTTGCTTCCGCATGATCCGGAACAAGAGTTACTGCTTTACCATACCAGCTTACCGCCTCTTCATATCCGGCTACTTCTTCTTTTTGCACCGCTTCGTCCCCTTTTTCCATATGGCGGTCAAACTCAGTTTGTATCTTTGCCAAACGTTCCGCTGCTTCTTTTGCCAGTTGTTCTGCGTCCTTTCCCGTATCCTGTTCGGCTTCTTTCATTTTGCGCTTGTACTCTTTCATAAGCGCTTTGATCTGATTTTGGATGTCAGCGGTATACGCGGCATCATGAATGATGTCGTTCATTTCCGGATCGTAAAAAAACTTCCCTATGGGCTCATCCATGATGGAAAAATCGAGGCCTTCCATTTCATCGAACAACGTCATTTCCATGGGGATAAGGAATCCTCCCTTTTCTTTTTCCTCCGGTGGAATATTTCGGGTATCTATCAAAATGGTTTTGGCTACCATTCCTGATCCGGAGGTTACAATTTTGTATTGTGTATCAAACCGAAGTTGAAAATCGAATTTACCGCTGGAAGAGGTAATGGCTTTTTCTACCTGAGTACCATTTTCATACACCGTAACAATGGCACCTGTCAGCTTTTTGGAGGTGTTATAATCTTTCACCACACCCCTTAGTTCAACATCTTGTGCGAACGATAAAAAGGGAAAAGCAAAAGCCACAAACATACCGAAGATCAATCTCCTGCATCTTTTTCTCCTTATATCCCATTCCCTAATGTTCCGCTTCAAACTTTTCGAGATTTGTTCCGTGATCAAACGAACAAAAAAACACCAAAAAAATTAACTTCCAGGTTCATGAAGGTGCAAAAATAATGCAAAAGCAAACATTTATAGTGTTTTTTGTTGTCCTTTTATTCCACAGTTGCTTTTGCAAGTTGTCATTTTACATCTGTACGCACTAATACAACACCGGGATTCAAAAAATTATTATATCCGCAACGTGGTAAGTGGTATAAAAAGTTTCCAAACAATTTGGTGTTCCAAAATGTCGGTACCAAAAACCAGGAACCATCCGGATGATCAGGCCACCTCAATTTGTTTTCGGTTAGGCATTTAACAGATCCAAACGAAGCCACAGATTGTGTATGGGTTCGTTTGGCAAAAACCATGTATGGTTAAGTAAAATCAGGTTAGGACCGGCTGGCGGCTTTTGAGAGCAGGATTGAACTTGTTGTCCCAAGGAAATTTATGTGCTTCATCCGGCCACACCAATTGATAGATCGGAAATTCATTCCCTTCATAAAAATCCAACGCAAAACCAAAAAAACCTTTGTATTCATCGAGGTTAGCGTGGATGAACATGACATGGTAACCCTTAAAGAAATCGTTGTGCAAAACATCGGGCACAATGGCCTGGCCATCTTTGATGCGATCGCACGCATCGGATATTAAAATGTGGTGTGTTTCTTCATCAAGACCAAAAATTACCAATTCAGGATGATCGTAATGCTCAAAAAGGCCAATGGTATGGGAATAAGACGGAAATTCTTCCTCCGCAGGAAAATGCAGAATTGAATGGCCGTGCTTATCAATGTTGTTGATAATTTCTTTGTCGATGTTTTCGATCATGGTGCAAAGATAAGCACACCAGCATAAAAAGTGCTTCCCTTGTTTTAAATTTTGATCTTAAAAACCGTTACAAACCACTTAGGAGGTTCGATTTCCCGAAAAAAAACATCTTTTTCTGTAAAAAAATTGCCTTTCATCTATTTTATCAGTAAATTGTGATTCTCTTCTATGCTTACCCATTCTTTATTGCTAACTGAGTTTTCAACTATGGATGTCAACTTGTACCTAACAGAACAATTGCTCCTTTGATCATTTGAAATCACTGCGTCATCTTTTTATTGCTATTCCGGATCCGAACAGTCGTTTCAAATCAAGGGCTTGCATCCAAAAAAAACTCCTTACTTTAGCTATCCATACGGATAGCTTTTTTTGTGGTGACGGGCTTACAAAAAAGCCCGCTCAAACAGAAATCGGTTGCCATAAGCAAATTTTGGAGGATTTCGGATGTGGTATTTCATTTCACGAACTGAGCGTGAATCCGGTTTTCTTTTGAGATAGGGATACTTTTCGATCCATACCATTGAGTGGCGTTGGTTACCACACCCCCCTCCCCTACTCGTTTGCATCTTAAAATTAAAAACCGCTTTTAAAGAAAACAACAAACACCCCGTTAATTCAGCCTCCACCCATGATCCGCCTCCCCACCGGCGAACTTTCTCCCTACGAAAAAGACTTTACCCTCAACGGTCCCCATCTCCTTTCGCCGGACACACCATTACTTTTCGCACATCAAACGCGTGAACTTGCAACAAGATCCAACCCCTATTTTTTTCCGGTGAGGGAAGCACAACAAATAACTTTTTAGGCTATACTTCGCCAAAGTCAGCAAGGAAGCGTTTTTTCTACCATGAGAAATTTGCCGATTTATCTTTTCTTTGCAAACCAAACCCGGAACACATGGGCAACCTTCTGCTGTATTATCTCATCATTTTTCCGCTTTCGCTTCTGCCAATGCCGGTGCTGCATGGTTTTTCCAGCATGCTTTATATACCGATGTACCACCTGATCGGGTACCGAAAAAAAGTAATCATGACCAACCTGCGCAACGCCTTTCCCGAAAAAACCGAACAGGAGCAAAAAGCAATTGCCAGAGCGTTTTACAAGCACTTATGCGATCTCATCTTTGAAAGCATCAAGATATTTTCTTTTTCCGAAAGACAGATTCGGAAACGTATGACAGCAAAAAACCCGGAGCTTATCGAACGCTTTTTTGATGAAGGACGATCCGTTTTACTCGTGGGTGGCCACTACAACAACTGGGAGCTTTATGCCGTTGGTGCTCCCTTCCTGATGAAACACCAGACCATTGCCATTTACCGGAAATTAAAAAGTCCTTTCTGGGATGAAAAAATGCGCTCTTCCCGGGAGAGAACGGGCATGCAGATGATCTCAACAAAAATCGTTGCCCAATATTTTCAGGAACAGATCGCTCCTCCTCAAGACCTTCCAAAAGCAGTGATCTTTGCCACCGATCAATCGCCGGGAAATGTACGGAAAGCACACTGGGTGAAGTTTTTACACCAGGATACTGCAGTAATGAAAGGCACAGAAAAATACGCTGTTGCTTTTAATACCCCTGTTATTTATGGCCACATATCCAAAAAAAAACGCGGGTACTATGAGATAGAATACACCACTTTAACGGATCAGCCCAAAGACCTCTCCACCCCGGGATATCTGACAGAGCTACACACCGGAGTACTGGAAGAAAAAATACGCAGTGCACCTGAATTCTGGCTCTGGAGCCACAAAAGATGGAAACACAAACGGCCATCGAATCACACATGAACTACCACACTCCTCTTGCCGAACGCATGCGCCCGAAAACGTTGAGGGACTATATCGGACAGAAACATCTGGTCGGTGAAGGGGCCATATTGCACAAAGCCATCGACAGTGGCATCCTGCCATCCATGATCTTATGGGGGCCTCCGGGAGTAGGTAAAACCACACTGGCACAAATCATTGCCCAAACCCTGGATCGCCCGTTTTATGCCCTGAGTGCGATCAACTCGGGGGTAAAAGACATCCGGGAGGTTATTGACAAGGTGAAAAACCAGGGGTTGTTTGGCGGTAACAATGCCATCTTGTTCATCGATGAGATCCACCGGTTTAGCAAATCGCAGCAAGATTCTTTGTTGGGAGCCGTAGAACGAGGCATCATTACCCTGATTGGTGCCACCACAGAAAACCCTTCTTTCGAAGTGATATCGGCATTGCTTTCCCGCTGCCAGGTATACGTGCTTAAACATCTGGAAAAAACCGATCTGGAGCAACTCCTCAACGATGCTCTAATGAAGGATCAGGTGCTGAAAAAAGAAAACGTACAGCTTGCGGAAACCAATGCGTTGCTCCAGCTTTCCGGAGGCGATGCCCGAAAACTGTTGAACGCTCTGGAATTGGTGGTACATCACATTGAAGGCAATCCCAAAACCATTACCAACTCTGTGGTCATGGAATCGGTACAGGAAAACATGGCTTTTTATGATAAAGGCGGCGAGCAACATTACGATGTGATATCTGCTTTTATTAAATCCATCCGCGGAAGCGATCCCAACGCGGCATCGTATTGGCTGGCCCGTATGATAGAAAGCGGTGAAGACCCCAAATTCATTGCCCGGAGAATGATCATTTTGGCTTCGGAAGACATTGGAAACGCCAACCCTACCGCTTTGGTTATGGCCACCACCTGCTTTGATGCCGTTGCTAAAACAGGCATGCCCGAAGGACGCATTGTTTTAGCACAATGTGCTACCTACCTGGCCTGCTCTCCCAAAAGCAATGCTTCTTATATGGCCATTAACCTGGCACAAAAACACGTAAAAGAAACCGGCAGCCTGCCCGTTCCCTTGCACATTCGCAATGCTCCCACAAAACTGATGAAAGAGCTGGGTTACGGTAAAAATTACCGCTATTCGCACAACCATGCCAACAACTTTGCCACCCAGGAGTACCTTCCCGAAGCAATAAAAGACAGCAAATATTATGAGCCCGGAAAGAACAAAAGAGAAGAAGAAATGCGCCGCTTTTTAAAAATACGCTGGGGAGATAAATACGATTATTGAATTGATGATTAATTTTTTATAATCAATTAACGCCAAAATTATACGCGGGTTTCCAAGCAATTGCTGTGCAATCGTTACCATGAAAAACTAAATTTTAATATTTCTTTCCCTTCCCAAGCAGAATAGAAAATTATAAAAAAAAGAGATTCACTTTTTTTATACGTTTGCCAATTCCACTTCCTGGAGTATAACCATCAGGTAAGGATTTAGTTGCTCTACTTGATTATTGCCACTCCTCTCCTAACTCAAATAGCTCGTAATTATTTTCATCTACTTTTATTATCGATGAAACAATAAAGTATCTTTTCTCATCAAATCGAAAAACAAATACATTTTCAACTTCATAAGTTATTCTGTTTGCAAAACTCAATAATATTATTATCGTAATCTTTAGATAAAGAAGATATTTCGATGTTTTTAAATTTATTAGGGATATTAATGTATTCAACACCATAAAACTGAATATCTATAGTTGTATCGTGTTCTCTATTTTTCGGGCTACGTATTAAAAGCTTAGAATGACTAACGCCGTACCTCCAAATTTTAAATTCCCTATTTTTAAAAGATAAATTCATAATTATTAAATACAAAATGGACAATCAACTTCTTTCCCCATCTTTCCAAAACGTAACATCCCATTGATCTTTATTTTGAAATATCTGTAGGAGTTCCCAATCCGTAGTTCCACCTTTACCTGACGAACCGCCGTGGTACGGACCCGTATGCCCGGTGGTGTGAGAGGAGTAAAATAAAGGCGACTTAGTTGCTGCCTTTATTATTTTCCTCTACTCGATTAATCCGCTTACAGTTTTCGTTTCGTCATAAATTTGACTACAAAATCTTGAGATACTTGATCCATTGAAGTAATTTTCTTCAGTATCCCAT
>CALLUQ010000006.1 GCA_938010565.1 uncultured Flavobacteriales bacterium | reverse complement strand
CCGAAGAAGAGATAAAGGGCCTTGTTGGATCGCTTAAAAAATGGGTGCCATGAAAGGGTTTTTTATCACCGGTACCGATACCGGAGTAGGCAAAACGGTAGCCGCAGGGATTTTCGCCAAAATAAAAGAAGCCGACTATTGGAAACCGGTTCAGGCAGGAGACCTGCACGATACCGATTCCCACAAAATTGCCCGGTGGCTACCCGGCACCACCATTCATCCTGAAAAATACCGTTTGCAAACACCGGCATCGCCTCACTACGCAGCACGGTTAGACGGAGTTCGGATCGCTCTGAACGATTTTCAGTTGCCTGCATCCGATAAGCCGGTGGTAGTGGAAGGAGCAGGAGGATTACTTGTGCCCCTCAACGATGCCGGAGATACCATGCTGGATCTGATGGAACACCTCAATCTGCCCGTTGTTCTGGTATCAAAAAATTACCTGGGCAGCATCAACCACACGTTGATGAGCATTGCTTGCCTGAAAGCCCGCTCGTTGCCAATTGCAGGCCTTATATTCAACGGAAAAGAAAATAAAGAAACCACGTCTGTTATTTTGAAAATAAGCAAGTTAAAGTGTTTGGGAACCATTCCGGAATGGGCTGCGGTTACCCCGGAAACCATCCGGTCGTTTGCAGCGGAACACCGTACACTTTGGCGCAACAACCTGAAAGCACATGTCCCGATCCTTTAATTCCGACACCCGATCCTGGCTGGCCCGCGATGCCGCTGTGGTTTGGCACCCCTTCACACAGATGGCAACGGCAGATCCCCATCTGAATATTGTGCGCGGAGAGGGGGCATTGCTGTTTACCGAAGAAGGCGAGGCCATCATCGATGCCGTTTCCTCCTGGTGGGTAAACGTACATGGCCATGCCCATCCGCACATTGCCAAAAAGGTTTCGGAGCAACTCAAAACATTGGAGCACACCATCTTTGCCGGCTTCACACACCCCGGGGCCATTGCGCTGGCAGAACGCCTTCTGGAGCGCCTTCCGGAAAATCAGAAACGTATTTTTTACAGCGATAACGGTTCAACTTCCGTAGAAGTAGGACTAAAAATGGCCTTGCAATACTGGTACAACAAAGGGGAAGAAAGAAACAAGATCATTGCGTTGCGTGATGCCTACCACGGAGATACCTTCGGGGCCATGTCGGTAAGCGGAAGAGGAGGTTTTAACCAGCCTTTTGAGAAACTGATGTTTGACGTAGAGGTGGTGGATGTGCCCCTGAAAGGCCAGGAAGATGAAACGTTAGCCCAACTGCAAACCATTTTGGAAAAAGGCAATGTGGCCTCTTTTATCATGGAACCACTGGTACAGGGTTCTGCCGGTATGGTCATGTATGCACCGGAGATCCTCGATCGGATGATCGATAAATGCCGCGAATTTGATGTGTTGGTGCATGCAGATGAAGTAATGACCGGTTTTGGACGTACGGGTACCTTTTTCGCCACAGATCAACTCCGGAACCACCCGGATATTTTTTCCCTTTCCAAAGGACTTACCGGTGGTACCATGGCCCTTGGCGTTACCTCCTGTACCCAAACCATCTTTGATGCTTTCCTTTCGGAAGACAAAATGAAAACATTTTTTCACGGGCATTCGTTTACCGGGAACCCCGTTGCCTGTGCAGCAGCCTGTGCTTCGCTGGATATTTTTGACCGGAAAGAAACAAAAGCAAACATTCAACGCATCTGCGATCGCCACAAGCAGTTCGGCATACAAATGAAAAACCACCCCGGCATTGCCGAGATCCGGCAAACCGGAACCATCCTTGCCGTAGAAGTAAAAACCGCTCAGAACACTTCTTATTTTAACCACCTCAGAGATGAGATGTACCGGTATTTTCTTAATAAAGGCATTTTGTTGCGGCCGTTGGGAAATGTGGTTTACATTTTAGCTCCGTATTGCATAACGGATGAACAGTTGAACCGTATTTACGATCAGATCGGGGCTTTTCTGGATGCGCATTGCATTCGGCATTCGTTGCATGATTAATACATACGGTATGCAAGCACTTTACGGCTTCGCAGAACACAAAAAAACACCCTCCCGATACCTCAAAAGGCATGTAAGATATACATGTTAGATATAATAGACCCTGAGATCGGAAACGCGTTAAGTCAAGCACAAATTAACGGGCAAAGGGGGTAATTTTAAATTTAAAAGCTACGCTGAACCGCGTAAACTTCCGGAACTTTCATCTGCTGCAGTTTTTGAAATGTATCTTTACAAAATGATCCCTGAAAACATAACCATTGAGCAAATTCAACGTTTTGTTCCCGAAACGTTGATGGAACATCTGGGCATTGAATTTACAGAGGTAGGCTCCGATTATCTTTGTGCAACAATGCCGGTAGATCACCGTACGCATCAACCGTTCGGAATACTGCATGGCGGTGCGTCTGTTGCACTTGCCGAATCCGTGGGAAGTGCGGCAAGTACACTCATCGTGAACACCGACACACATTATCCGGTTGGACTTGAGATCAATGCCAACCATGTGCGGCCGGTCCGCGAAGGCAAAGTATATGCAAAAGCCTGTCTGATCCACGGAGGCCGTACCTCTCATATCTGGGATATCCGCATTACGGACGAACGGCAAAAATTGGTTTGCATTTGCCGTTTAACCATGGCCATCATTCAAAAATAACGAGATGGCCTTTGTTTTGTATCGTTTGCCGGAAAGCGCTGAGGCGGTTTTTATAGAAGACAAGTCTCCTTTAAAAGCGACACAAGGAACTGATCTTCTCCATCAACAAGGCTTTATTTTTGCCCCTTTTTCTGTCAATAACGAACAACCCTATTGGTTGCTGCAGCCCAAAAAGCATGCAAAATATACCCTAACGGAACTGAACCATCTCCCCCTTCCGATATCAGCTCCGGAAAGCGTACAAACACCCGTTGTTACGGATAAAAGCACCTACCTGAAGCAATGCCGACGTATGGTTACTGCTTTTGAAAAAGGGAAACTTGAAAAAGCGATCTTATCCCGTATAAAAGAAACAAAACTTGCCCGATCTCCGGATCTTATGTTGCTTTTTCAGGCATTGTGCCAGGCGTATCCCAATGCTTTTGTTCACTTGTGCCAACTTCCTGACGGAGCCATCTGGATGGGCAGTTCTCCTGAAGTACTTGCAACGGTGCAACACCCGGATTTTTCTACCATGGCTTTGGCCGGAACACAAAAATGGCAGGGACACCTTCCTCCGTGGTCCGGTTGGGGAAAGAAAGAACAGGAAGAACAGCAATACGTAGCCACCTATATTTCAGAGATCCTAGAAAAGTATTCCCGAACCATACGGATCAGTGGTCCGGCTTCTGTTCAGGCGGGCAAGGTTATCCATCTCTGCAGTAAGTTTTATGCCCGGCTTGGGGAGGTTCCGGCAGCGGCTGTTATTGAGGAATTACACCCTACTCCGGCCGTTTGTGGCTGGCCGGCCAAAACGGCCGAAAACCTGATCAAAGACACGGAAATACACCACAGATCGTATTATGCCGGCTACCTCGGACCTGTTCATTCCGAGACAAAAATGCAGCTTTTTGTGAACCTCCGGTGCATGCAGATCCGGGGCAATAGCCTGTACCTCTACATGGGCGGAGGACTAACCGCGGCTTCACACCCTGAAAAAGAATGGCAGGAGACCGAACTCAAAGCACAAACCTTATTGGCAGTTATCGAAAAAATGCAGAACTTCGAAACCTAATTTTCTTACATGGCTTCAGACAAGCGTGGCATCAGAGACCTTGTTGAAATTTGCGCCCAACATGGGTTGCGAAAGGTGGTTTTTTCTCCCGGTTCACGAAATGCTCCTTTGATTATTTCTTTTGATGAACACCCTGCTTTTGAATGTTTTCTGATCGCTGATGAAAGATCTGCTGCATTCGTAGCCATGGGAATGGCTCAACAACTGGGCGAACCGGTGATTATGGCCTGTACCTCCGGTACTGCCGCACTGAACTATGCACCGGCCATCGCCGAGGCCTATTATCAAAAAATACCCCTGCTTGTCATTACCGCCGACCGGCCGGTAGAATGGATCGATCAGGGCATCAGCCAAACCATCCGACAGCAAAACCTCTTTGCCGGTTACCTTTGCCATTCCCTTCAGTTTCCGCAAGAGCCACAAGATGAAGATGGCATCTGGCATGCGGCAAGAATGACCAACGAAGCCATTCTGATCGCCCGGAACGAGGCCGGTCCTGTTCACATTAACCTCCCCTTGCGGGAACCATTGTACGGCAGGTTTGAAAGCCACTTCCCCAAGCCTAAGATCATACGGGAAGCACGCACCATCCCCAGTTTGCACAACGATGATTTTGAAGACCTGGCCCGCATCTGGAATGCAGCAAAAAGAATTATCATTCTTACCGGTCAGTTGGAACCGGATGCCGACCTACAGGCGGATCTGTTTGAACTCACCGTAAAAGACCACCTGGTCATCCTCACCGAAACCACCTCCAACCTCCATTGCGAAGCGTTCATTCCCTGCATCGACAGAAACATTTTTAGCATTGAGGATGAAGCCAACGAAGCGTTTAAGCCGGATCTGCTGCTTACGGTAGGAGGCCCTGTTATCTCGAAAAAGATCAAATTTCTTTTCAGAAAATGGAAACCCGAATACCATTGGCACATCGATCCCAAAATGGGATTGAGCGATACCTATAAGGTACTCACCCATCACATTAAAGTAGATCCGAAATATTTTTTCCGCGAACTGCGGAAACGCACCAAAGGCAAGGAAAGGCAAAGCTTTCAGGAACGCTGGAAATTACAGGAAAAAAAAGCCACCCGCCGGCACCGGCATTTTTTGCAACAAGCCGAGTATTCGGATCTGAAGGTTGCAGAAATGGTTTTTAATGCTTTGCCGGCCCAAACACACGTTCAGCTGGCCAACAGTACCTCGGTTCGGTATGCACAGCTTTTTCGGAACCATCGGCAGTGCATACATTTCGCCAACCGGGGCACCAGCGGGATCGATGGGTGTACCTCCACGGCTGTTGGGGCAGCTATCGCTTCCCAAAAAACCACTACCCTCATTACAGGTGATATTGCTTTTTTCTACGACTCAAACGCACTTTGGAACCGGCACACGCCTCCCAATCTGTTCATCATTTTGATCAACAACAGCGGAGGAGGCATTTTTCGCATCATAAACGGACCTTCCGAAACAAAGCAACTGGAACCGTACTTTGAAGCCCGGCATCGCACTTCCGCAGAACATCTGGCAAAAACGCACAATGTGGCCTACTTTTCTTGTTCGGATACAGCGGGGCTTGCTCCCGCATTGGAACAATTATACGCCGCCGCCGGTTGTACCTCCTTACTGGAAATTCATACCCCGGCGAATGAAAATGACAAGGTTTTAAAACAATACATCCAATTCATGAAAAAATTGGATCAACCATAAAAAAACAGATGACCATGAAAAAGGCAAATTGGGTAACCGCCAAAGCATACGACGATATTACCTATAAAAAAGCAGATGGAGTGGCCCGTATTGCTTTTAACCGGCCCGATGTACGCAATGCTTTCCGTCCGAAAACGGTAGGCGAATTGTTCGAGGCATTTTTGGATGCTCGCGAAGATACTTCCATCGGTGTGGTTTTGCTTTCTGCCGAAGGGCCTTCCGGCAAAGACGGTGTGTATTCTTTTTGCAGCGGCGGAGATCAAAACGCCCGCGGCCATCAAGGATATGTGGATGATTACGGGATGCCCCGGCTCAATATTCTTGAGGTGCAACGTTTGATCCGTTTTATGCCTAAAGTAGTCATTGCCGTAGTACCTGGCTGGGCAGTAGGAGGAGGCCACAGCCTCCACGTTGTTTGCGATCTTACACTGGCCAGTAAAGAGCATGCCATATTCAAACAAACCGATGCCGATGTAACCAGTTTTGACGGAGGGTACGGCTCTGCTTATCTGGCAAAAATGGTAGGCCAGAAGCGTGCCCGTGAAATTTTCTTTTTAGGCCGGAATTATTCGGCACAGGAAGCCTTTGAAATGGGAATGGTAAATGCGGTAGTGCCACACAACGAGCTGGAAGATACGGCATACAAATGGGCGCAGGAGGTCCTTGCAAAATCTCCCACTTCCATCAAAATGCTCAAGTTTGCTTTTAACCTTACGGATGATGGAATGGTGGGCCAACAGGTTTTTGCAGGAGAAGCCACCCGCCTGGCTTACATGACCGATGAGGCCAAAGAAGGCCGGAATGCTTTTCTGGAAAAAAGAAAGCCCGATTTTAAAAACATCAAATGGATCCCCTGATCGGATCCTGATGGAACAAAAAGACCCGCTATGCCCTCCCTTCCTCCCTTTATTTTTTATGGATTTATTGCACTGGTCGGAGTTGTTTTTCTTGCTTTTGTTCTCGTGCTTGAAAATGCCCGGAGAAAAGGGCAGCTGAGTGTTGCCACCGTAGGAATTCCGACCATCGGCATCGCAGTATGGCTGGGCATCAGTGCGGGCCTTACCTGGAGTGGGGTGTTTCAGGATTGGAACAGCATACCGCCCCGTTTTCCGTTGCTGATCCTCATTCCTTTTGTACTGATGGTTTTCTGGCTGAGGAGCAAAAAGTGCAGGCAACTGTTGCATCACATTCCGCAACACCACCTCATCTTGTTGCAAGTATTCCGGTTGCCGGTAGAGTTATTTCTCCTTGCTGTTTTTCTGAACGGTGTAATTCCGGAAAGAATGACGTTTGAAGGGTTCAATTTCGATGTAGCCTCCGCTATTCTGGCCATTCCGGTGGGGTGGCTGGTCCGGAAAAAAAGAGCAAGTCATTCCCTGATCCGGTTCTACAACTACCTCGGAATACTTTTGGTGACTACCATTGTAATCATCGCAATTCTAAGTACACCTACTCCCTTGCGGGTGTTTACGGATGGGCCGCCCAATACGTTCATTGTCTGGTTTCCATACAGCTGGCTGCCTGCATTTTTGGTAGCAATGGCGTACTTACTGCATTTTATGTCGCTGAAAAAACTAAATATGCGATAAGCGCAGGGCAAACGCATTGTAAAATTACGATCTACAAAAGACGGTTGATGGCTCCTTGAAAGAGAGGGGGATGAATTATGAAGTGATGGGTGATGTGGTGCTTGTTTTCAGGCCACATCTTTGGGATTGTTGGTCGGGGATAAAATTTAATGTGTTGGCATATTTTTGGGTAAGCTGACGTTTTTGCGGGGATGTAATGCCGAAAAGAAGTTTCGGTACGCATGGATGAAAATGCGCTCCGGTTGGGCAGCAGAAAGCCATATTACTCGAAATTTTAAATGCGTTTATCCTGAGATGCTCCCCAAAAGAACATCAAAAAAAGAACGGTCTTCCTTACCTTTGCTTCTTCAACCCTTTTTATGGCCGGCAACAAAAGAAAGATCTTTAACGACCCCATTTACGGTTTCATTCCATTGCCTTACGATCTGGTATTGGATCTGATCGACCATCCTTATTTCCAGCGTTTAAAACGCATCAAACAACTGGGCCTTAC
>CALLUQ010000005.1 GCA_938010565.1 uncultured Flavobacteriales bacterium | reverse complement strand
CATCTATTTGGAGATGCCCAAGTTCAACAAGCCCGTTGGATCATTGAACTCTCGATTTGACAAATGGATGTACGTAATCAGGAACCTGAACAAGTTGGACCGAGTGCCGAATGAGCTTCGGGAAAGCATCTTTGAACGGTTATTTGAGGTGGCAGAGATAGCCAGGTTCAGCAAAGCGGAGGCCGATGCTTATGAGGAAAGTTTGAAATCCTACAGGGACTTGAAGAACTCATTGGATACGGCTTTTGAGGAGGGAATGGAAAAAGGAAGAGAGGAAGAGAAAAAAAATGCCGAACTGGAAAAAAGGAAAATAGTCGTAAACCTGATTGAAATTGGATTGGTTGTTTCTTCTATCGCAAAAGTAACAGGATATACAGAAAGCGAAATCGAAGAAGTCAGAAAAGAAATAAACGACAAATAAAGCCACAAACCCACTTAAAGTGAGGCTTTAGTGGGTTTAGCTTAGATCATTTTTGTTTTGTTATGAGTCTAACCTCCTGGTCTTTGAAACCCGGCTTTTAGCACCGAAGGCTGGGTTCAACCCCACCTTCATCGGGCGAAACAGAACGGATAGCTTGGCGCACATTCCTCCGGGGCTTTCAGAACCGTTTTTTTCATGCATCGCTAACGTATCGAAACCGGAAAGCCGTTTAAGAAGGGGGGTATTTTCCGATGAGCCTTGTGAAACCGTGTACATTCCAACAACAACCCGGCCTGTCATTGGGCTCGGATGGTTTACATCAAAAAAAGATCTACATCGTATAATAAGTATGGAAAAAGTTTACATTTGCCATATAAAATTTTCCAAACTGCCTTTGGCATTATAACCTTATGCCGGCTATTTTGCACATTGCCATACATTCCCCTGAACGACTTTAAGATGTCAGAAACAGCAACAAAAAAAACGGGGAAAACACCCCCAAAAAAACACCCCTCAATGGTAGCTGTATCCATTATGAAAGAGGCTTTTGAATTGCTTTGTACGGCCAAGGCACTGACCGAGCTCTACGAAACCAACAAAGCCGTTACCGCTAAGTATGTACACGCCACCTCACGAGGGCACGAAGCCATACAGTTGGCCGTAGGCATGCAGCTGCTTCCACAGGATTATGTTGCGCCCTACTATCGCGATGACTCCATACTTTTGGGAATAGGCATGAAACCCTATGAACTGATGCTCCAGCTGCTCGGCCGTATCGATGATCCTTTTTCCGGAGGGCGTACCTACTACTCCCACCCAAGTTTACGAAGGGAAAACATGCCAAAGATCCCACACCAATCTTCTGCTACCGGAATGCAAGCCATCCCTACCACAGGAGTAGCCATGGGATTGCAATACCTCGAAGAACAAGGGTTGGCCCCCGATTACGATGGCCTTAACCCGGTAGCCGTTTGTTCATTGGGCGATGCTTCCGTCACCGAAGGCGAAGTGGCAGAAGCTTTTCAAATGGCTGTGCTCCGGCAAATGCCGATTCTTTATCTGGTGCAAGATAACGAATGGGACATCAGTGCACATGCCGATGAGATCCGGGCTCAAGATGCAACCGAATATGCCCGTGGCTTTAAAGGCCTTGAAGTGCGTACCATTGATGGAACCAACTTTGAAGAATGTTATGCTACCATTCGGGAAGTGTTGCGCCTCATCCGGGCGGAAAGGCGTCCGTTTCTGGTGCATGCCAAAGTACCCTTGCTCAACCACCATACTTCGGGCGTTCGCTCCGACATGTACCGGTCCGATGACCTGGAAAAAGAACGCATTCGCGACCCTTTTCCCAAGCTTCGGGATCGCTTATTGGACCTGGGCATCGATAAAGCACAGATGGAAGAAACGGAAGCCAACGCCTCTGCCTTGGTGGCTTCCGATTACGAACGTGCGCTGAAGGCTCCGGAACCTACACCTGCCGACCTTACCACACATATTTACGCTCCTACTCCCATCACAGAAGAAAAGGGAAACAGAACACCCGGCGATAAAGAACCGACCGTAATGGTAGATAGTGCACTGTTTGCCATCCGTGAGATCATGGCCAAACATCCGGAAGCTTTGCTTTACGGACAAGATGTTGGCAGACGCTTGGGAGGAGTATTCCGTGAAGCTGCCACACTGGCCCGGAAATTTGGGGATGGCCGGGTGTTTAATACACCCATTCAGGAAGCATTCATTATCGGAAGTACTGTTGGAATGTCTGCCGTGGGATTAAAACCCATTGTTGAAGTTCAGTTTGCCGATTACATCTGGCCGGGCCTCAACCAACTTTTTACCGAAGTAAGCCGTTCCAACTACCTTTCCAATGGCAAATGGCCGGTATCTATGATCCTTCGGGTACCAATCGGATGTTATGGCGCAGGTGGCCCTTACCACTCTTCGAGTGTAGAATCCGTCCTTACCAACATCCGTGGCATTAAGGTGGCTTATCCCAGTACCGGTGCCGATCTGAAAGGGCTGATGAAAGCCGCCTATTACGATCCCAATCCGGTGGTCATGCTGGAACATAAAGGCCTTTACTGGTCGAAGGTAAAAGGAACCGAAGGCGCTCGTACCATTGAGCCCGACGAAGATTATGTACTCCCTTTTGGCAAAGGCCGTATCGTTCGGGAAGCAAAGGCACAACACATTAAAAAAGGAAACTCCATTGCTGTAATTACATACGGCCGCGGTGTTTACTGGTCGGAAACAGCAGCAGAGAAAATGGACGGGAAAATGGAAATTATCGACCTCCGTACCCTGGTTCCTCTGGACGAACAAATGATCTTTGATGCGGTAAAAAAACACAACCGTGTACTGATCGTAACAGAGGAACCGCTGGCCAATAGTTTTGCCCAGGCAATTGCCGGGCGCATCCAACGGGAGTGCTTCGAACACCTCGATGCACCGGTAGAAGTGGTAGGGTCTGTAAATGTACCTGCACCGCCGCTGAGTTCCGTATTGGAACTGGCCATGTTGCCCGATGGAGAAAAAGTAAAAGAAGCTGCCACCCACTTACTCGCTTATTGATGCAAACTCATTTATTATGCCTTCATGGCGCTTTGGGAAGCGCACAGCAAACAAAAGCCCTTACCGACCATTGCCGGTCGATACATCCGCGTTTTGAAGTGCAACACTTCAACTTCAGCGGGCATGGTGGTGTAAAAGCCAACGGTCCCTACCGGATCGAAACATTTGCCGGAGAAGTTTTATCTTGGATGGATGAGCAAGGGTATGATTCCATCGATATTTTTGGTTACAGCATGGGAGGTTATGTTGGCATGTGGCTGGCGATTCACTATCCGGAAAGGGTGAAAAGTTTGTTTACCCTAGCTACCAAATGGCAGTGGGATCCCGAAACAGCAGCCCGTGAAGTGCGGATGCTGAACCCCGATAAAATAGCGGAAAAGGTTCCGGCATTTGCAGCCTTTTTAAAGGAGCGCCACCAGCCACTTGATTGGAAGGAAGTAGTGAGATCGACTGCCGAAATGATGATACATATGGGAGACCACCCTCCTTTAAGCCATGCAGCCATTTCTTCTTCAAAAACGTTGACCGTTATCGCCAGAGGCGACAAAGACAATATGATAAGCCAAGAAGAGAGCAAAGCAATGTATGCATTGTTGCCGGAAGCGCTTTACCTTCAAATGGAAGATACACCGCATGCTTTCGAACAAATGGACCTCAACCGTGTATCGGAGGCCATCATCGCATTTTTTCTTCCCGAAGTGTAAAAAAACCCGACGTTGGCATGCTGCTTTTTGAGCAGCCTTACTCTTCTTTGAAAAAGTCAAGAACGGAAAGGTCTATCAGATGAATGTCCGTATAGTAAAAATGTAAGATCTCGGTATACGTATACCCCAATTCAGCCATGCGCATTGCCCCTTCCTGCGACAAACCCACACCATGGCCGAATCCTTTGCCGGTCATCACCACCAACTCCCCTTCACAGCGTATATTAAAATAGGTAGAGCGCAATCCAAGATCGGAACGTACTTTTTTCAAAGGAACAACAGAATCGCCCGGATCGAGGTAAACCCCCCGTTGTGTAGGTTGGTAGTTGAGAAAATAAGTATGCAACAAAGTATCTTCCAACTGGTAACCAAAAGAATCTACAAGATAGCTCTGCCATTTCTTTTTAGGAATGGTAGATTCCCAGCTATAATGCGGCTGATGGAACGAAAAGGTATCTTCTATTCCACGCAAATAGGTAACCGGACGAACCCATACTTCTTCCGAATTTACCGTATGTCCTCCCGAATTGGAATGAAAAGCAGCCGTAATCAGTTCCAGGTTTCCATCTACCAGTACCATCCCTTCTGTGGCATTTACTGCACTCCGTATAGCAGGGTCTCTGCGGCTTTTGCCTTTGTATACCTGGCATTCCACACCGTCGCAAAGGTTAAACCCTTGCCCGATGAATTTATTGATATGACACAAAGCATAGGTACGACATAAAATGGCTTGTGTTTTATAAAACTCAAATCCCTTACCTGCTCCGGCTTCGGCTTCTACCACTCCGGCCACATAGTGTTCACGCCAAACCTCATTGATCAGCTTTAAACGGCCCTTGTCGGGATGAATGAACAGATCGTCGTTGTAGATCCGGGTTCTTTTTTCAGGCGAAAGCCCTTTAAGTCTAAAACACGCCCCCCAACTTTTCCGGTGCAATGCTACATGAGAGAATACACCCAGATCTGCCGACCACGATCGGAGTGCCAGCTGATTCGATCGCACTTCAATTTGTAGAGCCCGCTTGCCTTCGAGGGTATAAATTCGTTGGCCATCGGCCATCACATCGTAAGCCCCCTCATCTATGGTTATCACCACCTGCCGGATGGATTCTTTGTGGTACAACCCAACGGTGAGGTATTCCGGCAAAGCAGCAGCCATTGCCCCCGAGCACCATCCCATCCATAAAACCAAAAGCATTCTCATATTCATTCCGACTAAACACATTACGGGGCCCAAAAGTAAGACAGTGCAGATGAATACCTTCGCTTTTCAGGCGAATTTTCCAACCATCATTCCGCAATAGCCCCCCATCCGGCACGAACCTGCCCGGTACCTGCTGTAAATAACCGGTTTTAACCTGTTGTTATTGCGGGCAAAAAAAATCAACTGTTTTTGACACTCCGGAGGAGTAGGGGAAAGGAACTTCCTGTTTCAACAGAGCACGTATCTTTTCACCATTTACGCTACTCACCGGCGCATGTTTCACGGCAACTTCCGGAAAAGGCGGTTCAATCGCACTACCATTTCCGGTTAAAAGGGCAATCGATCAACGCTTCCCGGGTACCGGTTTTCAATGCAAAGTTAAATCCATTGTAAACGGAGTATCCGCCGTATTCGCCGTGCTTATTCAAAGCCAAAAATCCGACTTGTATATGGGTCATGTCTCCGAGCTTGTTAATGATGCGTTCCACTACAATTTTACAAGCCTCCTCAGGGGCATGCCCTTGGCGCATCAACTCCACTACCATAGCACTGCCGGAAACGCGGATGACTGCTTCGCCCAAACCGGTAGCACAAGCGGCTCCTACATCGCTGTCTAAAAACAGTCCTGCTCCAATAATGGGAGAATCGCCTACTCTGCCGTGCATTTTGTAGGCCGCACCGCTAGTGGTACAAGCACCGGAAATGCGTCCGCTGCTGTCTATGGCCAACATGCCAATGGTATCGTGGTTTTCGGTGTTGATGGGAGGCGGAGTATAGTTGGATCCTTCCATCCATTTTTTCCATGCCTCCTCTGCTTCCGGCACCAACAAGTTGCGTTTTTCAAAACCCTTCGCGAGGGCAAAATCAAGGGCTCCTTTTCCAACCAGCATTACATGTGGCGTTTCATCCAACACTTTTCGAGCTACTGAAACCGGGTTTTCAATATCCTGCAAAAAGGCAACTGCGCCGCAATTGCTTTTTTCGTTCATGATACAGGCATCCAGTGTTACCTTCCCTTCTTTGTCCGGATAACCTCCCAACCCCACGCTTCTGTTCTCCACATCGGATTCGGCTACCCGTACACCGGCCTCTACGGCATCCAAAGCATAACCTCCCGATTGCAAAAGGTTCCAGGCTGCAAGATTGGCGGTAATGCCATGTTTCCATGTGGAAACAACAATGGGCGTTTCTTTCATCGCCGGAGCCGTTTCCGGTTGAAGGGTGGGGTTGCTTTCGACCAAAGCATGTTCCGAGCAAGCTTGTGCGGTAAGTACAGCCCCGGTACCCAGGGCAGATAAACGAAGAAAATTTCTACGATCCGTCATGCAATATGAACATTTGAGCGATTTTATACCGCTGATCCGTATTCATTCAATATTAACCATTTTTCGCACCTGCCGGGTTGGTGATGAAGAAAATTTGTTGAATATTTCGCCTGATATTCATAAATAAGCACATAAATGCCTATTTTGACGCCTATTACTATTGCATGAACCAATCCGAACGTAGCTTTATTCTTCCCCTAGGGGTCATTACAACCCTGTTTTTTGTATGGGGGTTCATTACGGTACTGAACGATATTCTCATTCCTCATTTCAAAAATGTATTTGATCTGGGATATGCGGAAAGCCAGTTGGTACAGCTTTGTTTTTTTGGAGCATACTTTATTATGTCTTTCCCTTCCAGCATTATTTTGGATAAAATAGGTTATCAAAAAGGGATTGTTGTCGGGCTGGTGGTGAGTAGCCTGGGGGCTTTTCTGTTTTACCCTGCAGCGCTTTTGCTCTCCTATCCTTTTTTTCTCGTGGCATTTTTTGTGCTTGCATCCGGCATCACCATGTTACAAGTTTCTGCAAATCCGTACGTAACCAAACTGGGGAAACCCCAATATGCCTCCAGTCGCCTGAGTCTGGCACAAGGGTTCAACTCATTGGGCACCACCCTTGCTCCCTTTTTGGGTACTTTATTTATTCTGGGATCGGTCACCTATTATCCCTTTTATCCCCATGGCAAATCAGAACGCATTCCGGTTACTCAAAGTTTTAAACAACAATGCCAGAGCGATTTGGCTGCTTACATTAAAACCCAGGATGCATATCGGGAAATTCCGAAAATTACGCAAGTGGCGTTAGACAGGGATAGCGGTACATGGATGGTCACCTCACAGGGCATCTACCATCGCAAAAAATACTGGAGTTATTTGCCCGGAGGTGCAACTGAAATTCCGGCAGATGCCATCGGCATTGTTGCCGGACCAAACGATGCACAACATGAAGCTTTTTTCACTTCGCCTGCGGATTATGAGGCTTTTCGAATGGAAGAAGGCGATGCAGTACGCCTCCCTTACATTGGCATAGGAAGCTTTCTGTTTTTTCTTGCGCTGCTTTTTATGAAGATCAAACTGCCTGAAATTGCAACCGTCAAAAAGGAAAACAAAAAAGGAAGTATTCTGAAGTTTCCTCACCTTGTTTCAGGTGCTGTTGCCATTTTTATGTACGTTGGAGCAGAAGTTGCTATTGGCAGTTTTTTGTTGTTTTTTTTCGAATTGGATGAAATAGGAGGACTTACCGAAAAAGAAGGAGGCATTTACATCGCTTTTTATTGGGGTGCAGCCATGGTTGGCAGGTTTATCGGAGCTGGTATTCAGCGCAGCATATCCCCTCCCAAAGTGCTTACTTTTTCTGCATTGGCAGTGGTTGTGTTGATACTCATGACCCTCTTTTTGTCGGGCTCGGTAGCCATGTGGTCCATCATTTTGGTGGGGTTGTTCAACAGCATCATGTTCCCGACCATTTTTAGCTTGTCTATCAAAGATCTGGGGGAATTTACCGGCCGTGGATCGGGCTTGTTGGTGATGATGATTGCAGGAGGTGCGGTTATACCTGTACTTCTTGGTTTATTGGCCGATGCCGTTGGCGTGCAATATGCTTTTTCGATCGTACTCATCTGCTATGCATATGTTGCTTATTTCGGAATAAAGGGACACCGCCTCCAACCCAACCGAATACCATAAGAACACAAAGGCATGAAAGAAATTGCTATTGGAATAGATATTGGCGGAACCAATACCGTTTATGGGGTTATCGACCGGAAAGGAAACACTTTTTTCGAAGGTTCTGTTTCAACCAACGATTATAACAAACCCAAAGATCTGGCAACAGCCCTGCACCGCATCATTACGGAAGAATTGATGCACCTTGAGGGTACTTATGTGATTCGTGGAATTGGAATTGGTGCTCCAAACGGAAACTATTACAACGGTACCATCGAATTTGCTCCCAACCTGATCTGGAAGGGAGTGATTAACCTCAACCAGATCTTTAGCCAGATTTTTCAGGTTCCGGTGGTGGTTACCAACGATGCCAATGCTGCAGCAATGGGCGAATTAATGTTTGGTGCTGCTAAAAAAATGAAAGATTTCATTATGATCACCCTCGGTACCGGTGTAGGCAGCGGGTTTGTAGCCAATGGTAAGATCATTTACGGCAAATATGGTTTTGCCGGGGAATTGGGACATACCATCATTTCACAAGATGGTCGGGAGTGTGCCTGCGGCCGGAAAGGTTGTTTGGAAACCTATGCCTCTGTTACCGGAATTGTTCGCACCGCACAAATTATGTTGGCCAAATCTTCCCGCAGAAGTCATTTGCGCGAAATCCACAAAGAAGAATTAACCGGTAAAATCATTACAAATGCTGCCCGAAAAGGCGATACACTCGCCCTCGAAATATTTGATTATACGGCCAAAAAATTGGGTTTTAGCCTGGCCAATGCCGTAGCCATTACCAACCCTGAAGCCATTATTTTATTCGGCGGATTGGCCCATTCCGGCGATTTATTGCTGGAACCCACACGCCGTTACCTGGAAGAAACTTTATTGCCTATCTTCAGAGGTTCAGTAAAACTCATTCCCTCGGAATTGCAACACCAAAATGCTGCTGTATTAGGTGCTGCGGCCATTGTTTGGAAAGAATTTGAAAAAAAAAATTACAATGCCTCTGCGTATAGCTAGTCTTTTACTCGGCGCAGCTTTGTTTTCCGGAGGATGTTTTTCAGATGGATCGACTGCAACACCAACCGTTCCCGAACTTTCTTCTTTTCAACCTGCTCCAAAAGCGGATGTTTCCGGGCTTTGCTTTTATGTGGATCCATTTATTGGTACAGGTGGGCACGGACATACGTACCCAGGGGTAAGTTTGCCTTTCGGGATGGTGCAATTGAGCCCGGATACCCGGTTGAAGGGCTGGGATGGCTGCTCCGGTTATCATTTTACCGACCACACCGTTTTTGGTTTCAGCCACACCCACCTTAGCGGAACCGGCGTATCGGATTACGGCGACATTCTCTTTATGCCCGTTGCCGGAAAACCGGCCGAACGAATTCCGGGAACTTTTCCGGACAGTACGTATGCGTCCAAATTTTCCAAAGCAAACGAAGCGGCACATGCCGGCTATTACACTACCCATCTCGACGATCATAACATTGATGTGCAACTTACGGCCACCCAACGTGTAGGGCTACATCAATACACCTGGCTGGGGGAGGATGAACAATGGATCGTGGTTGATCTGGAGCACCGCGATCAGCTTATCGAAGCGCACGTTACCCGGATTAGCGAAAACGAAATTGCCGGTTACCGCATTTCCAAAGCCTGGGCAAAAGAACAACAGGTGTATTTTGTGGCCCGGTTTTCCAAACCCATTCGGGAAATATTATGGACCTCTGACCCAACCGGCCAACACCACCATCTTGCCCGAATCGGCTTTGACAAAACAAAAGATCCTGTTTTGGTAAAAGTAGCCATTTCTCCTGTGGATATCGAAGGGGCCTGCGGCAATCTTAATGCAGAGCTGCCCGGTTGGGATTTTGCCGGAACCCAAAAAAAAGCCGAGGATGCCTGGAACAAAGAACTGGGTAAAATTATCGTAAAGGGAGGAACCCCGGACCAACAAATCATGTTTTATACCGCACTCTATCACAGTTTTCTCAGCCCCAATCTTTTCAGCGATGTAGACGGGCGATACCGGGGAACGGATCTAAAGATCCACCGGAGCGAGGATCCCAAATACACCGTTTTCAGCCTTTGGGATACCTACCGGGCAACCCATCCCCTTTTTACCATCACTCAACAGGATAAAACCAATGCTTTTATTCGCACCTTTTTAACCCAATATGAACAAGGTGGCAAATTGCCGATGTGGGAGTTGGCAGGGAATTATACGGGATGCATGATCGGGTATCACAGCATTCCGGTAATCGTGGATGCTTATACCAAAGGCTTAAATGATTTTGATGCGGAAGCACTTTTTGAAGCGATGAAAAAGAGCGCCATGCAAAACAACCTGGGCCTGGATGGCTATAAAAAGTATGGGTTTGTTCTTGCCGAGAATGAAGCCGAATCGGTTTCCAAAACCTTGGAATATGCTTACGACGACTGGTGCATTGCTATCATGGCCAAAGCGTTGGGAAAAAAGGAGGATTACGATCATTTCATCCGGCGTGCACAGCATTACAAAAATGTTTTTGACCCAAAAACCGGCTTTATGCGGGCCAAAATGGACGGCAGTTGGTTTACCCCTTTTGATCCCACCGAGGTGAATTATCATTACACGGAAGCCAACGCCTGGCAGTATAGCTTTTATGTGCCTCACGATGTGCCCGGACTTCAGCAACTCTATGCGCAAAACGAAGAGTTGGATCTTGAAAAGCATCTCGACGACCTCTTCTCCACCGCCGGTTCCGATCAGCAGTTGGTCGATTTTACCGGATTAATCGGTCAGTATGCCCATGGAAATGAACCGAGCCATCACATCGCTTATCTGTACAACCGGGCCATGAAGCCTGAAAAAACACAAGACATGGTTACCCGGATCATGAACACCATGTACCACAATGCACCCAATGGTTTGAGTGGCAACGAAGATTGTGGTCAGCTATCATCGTGGTATGTACTAAGTGCCATGGGTTTTTATCCCGTTTGTCCGGGAGACCCAAAGTACGACATTGGTAAGCCCCTCTTTGATGAAGTGTGGATCCACCTTGAAAATGGTACAACCTGCCATCTGAAAACAAAAGGCGATCTGTACCGGAAAGGCACGTATATCAAAGCCATCCGCCAGCATGGCGAAACCAAAGCGCCGTTCCGGATCTCGCATCACGATCTACTCAGCGGCGCTCCTGTTGTTTACGAAACCGGAACGCTTGCAGAACTTCGGGAAATGGTTGCACATGCTACCCCCGACCTGGGCTCAACCGTTCCGAAAAATACCTTCACACCTGTTCCTTATTTCATGGCAGAAAGCAATACGTTTACAGATAGCCTGACCGTTGAGATCGGAAACTTATCCGGCAGCACAGCGTATTATACCCTTCTTCCTGCCAATGACACTCCGTCCGGCAGTCAAAAAGCCGTACGTTATGAACAGCCTTTGGTATTGACCCAAACCACGCTTTTGCAAATTTATGCGGTAGATGCCAACGGGTTACAAAGTGCAACGGTTTCTCAAACGTATCATCAGGTGGATGGAAGCCGTTCTTTGGTACTTAAATCGAAGTATGCCGAACAGTATGCCGCCGGAGGTGCCGATGCGCTGATCGATTACCAACGAGGCTCTAACAATTACCGCACCGGTAGGTGGCAGGGTTATCAGGGTCAGGATTTTGAGGCGGTGGTTGATCTGGGCGAGGTAAAATCGGTCCGACACGTCCGGATTGGTTTCCTGCAAAACATCAAATCGTGGATCTTTTTTCCCCGAAAGGTGGCTTTTGCTGTTTCGTCGGATGGCGAAAACTGGGTGTCGACACCCGGTGAAAAGGCACATACCCCGGATACCGAGTATGGAGCCTTTACACAAAATTTTACCAGCGAAGTGCAAAAAGAGGCGCGGTACATCCGGATCAAAGCTCCTTATTATGGTCCTTGCCCTGATTGGCATCCGGGTGTTGGGGGTGCCACCTGGTTGTTTGCAGATGAAATTGTGATCGATGCGAAATAGTGGCTCCGGCAGGTTTTAACAAACTTACGGAGTTCCTATGGTGAAAAACCCGGCCGGAACCGGTTTTTTTAAAAAACCTTAACTCCCATTGGGTTAACCGCTTTTAATCTCCTGAAGCGTAACCATACCCAGGGGTTTACGTTACAGGAAATGTAGCAATTTTCCAACTCCTTTTCTTAAATTGCTACGCTTTGTATGGATAACCAACCATTCAATATTAAAATTAAACCGAATTGTGCTAAATCATACTAAAAGTTTGATCTATATAACATGAACTCCCATGCCGAACACACCCATCCCAGCCGTATTCAAACGTGGTTTTTAGCAGAAGGCCGGGTACAATTGCCACAGGGAGTGATCGCCCCGTAAAAAAAGTCATTATGAAACCTAAAAGAAAATTCCACATTCCTCGATCTATCCAAGCCAACATGGTAGAACGTTACATTTTTAACTTTCGCATGAAACCCACAGCTTTGGAAAAACATTTACCCGTAGCGTACCTGAAACCACAGATCGTTAACGGGTGGAGTATGATGTCATTTTGTATCCTTAACTTAGAAAAAATAACCGTTCCTCCCATTCCTTCTATCTTTGGGTTCAAAACCCTGTCCTGCGCTTACAGAGCCGGGATCATAGATCATTCCAAAGAAAACCCGGAACCATCCGTATGGATCACCGAAAGAAACGCAAACCTCAGAATGATTCAATGGCTGGCTCCGGCATTGATCAGAGATGGTGTTCCGAGAATACATGCCGCGATAGGTCATGACAAAAAGAAGAATGTGGTACATACCCAATTCAGTTTTATGGATGGCCAACATTATTTTTCCGCAGAAGCCAAAGTGGCAGAAGACCCTCACAAATTGAACTCTGAGGTATTTAACAATGTAGATGAATTTGCTCAGTTCATTAAAGCAGGGGTTTCAAGTTATACCCCATCTTCCAGAAACAACTACCTGGCTTCCGTTGATCTTGAAAAAGAAGATGTAAAATACGAAGCCCTGGATGCCCGAATTGAATTCAGCTGGTTAAAAGAAGAGTGGGAAAAATCAGACATGATTTTTGACAGTGCGGTGAAAGCCACAGGTTCAAAATACAAATGGACTTACAGAGGGTTGATCTCCAAATAAGTGATCAACATTAAAGTCACAGAGGTCCTGGACATACCAAAACACGAGGTATGGGAGGCGATCCGTGATTTCCGCAGTTACGATAAATGGTGGAAAATTCCTGTTGATATTAGCCATTCTAACCCAGGGTATTTAGAATTTAGGCCTTTGCCATTCGTTACCATTGGGATCGAAGTTATAGCAGGGAAAACAGAATCCGAGATTCGGTTTCATTATGTAAAAGGGCCTTTTCGCGGGTATGGGGTCTGGAAGTTCAGGGAATTAGAAGGTCGAAAAACCCAGGTCTCTTATGAGATATTCCTATCGCCAATTCATTGGGTTTATCAATGCATTGGCAATACCCGTTTTTTTGTCAAAAAACATACAAAAGACATCAGGGTGATTATACATCGCATAAAAAAACACCTGCCGGGCAAAGGGGCTGCTCTTGCTTGAGCAGTATATACCTCATTTTACCATCATGGCCTCCGCTAGTGCGATATAGCGTGTAAATTCACTACAAAGTGAACTATTTATTCTGCCCATTATAGGCCCACCGAAAGGGTTTCGCTCTGTCCTTGTTATAATGTTTGATATACTC
>CALLUQ010000004.1 GCA_938010565.1 uncultured Flavobacteriales bacterium | reverse complement strand
AAGATATCACGCTCCTCTTTGGTCAGTGTGACTTTGTATCTGATACCCATGCTTTCTTGGTTTCTCGCAAAGATAAAAAATCACGCCGACTTAAACTTGACTTAACACTAGTGCTATTGCGTGGCTTCACGACCCAAGCGGCGATGGATTGTGGTGGTTATGAAATAGTTCGGTTTCCGGTTAAGTACGGTGCAGTTAAAGGAGTTAAGGTGGTGCCGGTGTCGTTTTGCTCACTGCATAGCAAGTGGGTACCCCGCACAACAGCTTAGGCCGGTCGGGGAGAAGGTGGGAGCTTTCTTGTTCTTTTCCTACTATATAACTTGATGATACAGTGCTTCAGCTCATACCGTCAAAAGGCGTAATTCGTGAGAACGCAGGTTTAAGCCATCAAAGAAAAGTTATCCTTCCCGATATTCAAGGGGAAACTGGTCAAAGGCTTAATGAAAAGAACCAAAAATCAAGGCTGAAGCTGTTGAGGCGACCCACTAGCGCTATTGCGTGGCTTCACGACCCAAGCGGCGATGGATGGAGTAGGGGGGAGATGGTGACCGTTCCACGGGGGTGAAGGCTTGGAAAGGAACGTTAAAATGGCAAACCCTGTTGTTTTCGGAAGCGGGAAAAAGTACAAAGAGAATGCTGTAAATAACCCATAGAACAGGGGCTTAATTTCTTTTTCGCATGCGCCGGGAAGTAGAAAACAGGACATATCCGACAGGATCAGTACCTCAAATTTCCCGATATTTGAAGTACTGATCTAGTTGTCGGAAACCGGATGCCTGTAAATAAAAACAGCCCTGTTGATCCATCTGAACTTATGTTTTACTGGCCATACTTGTTCCTGTTATGCTTGCTTTTGGTGGGTTTTTATTTTTTCTGCCGATATCGGATGGTTCCGCACCAACCACCGCCGAAAGAGACCGAAAGAAAAAAGACTGCCCATGCCGCAGAAATGCTGGAGAAAAAAGAAAATGCGGAGAAAAGAACCAGAATAGCCGAACAGCGCAATCGGGATATTACCGATTCCATTCGGTATGCACAACGCCTGCAAGCTGCCATACAGCCCCCCGACCAGTTGTTCCGCAAAGTGTTGCCCGATAGTTTTGTGGTATATATACCCAAAGATATTGTGGCAGGAGATTTTTACTGGTTGCATTATTTGCCTCGGCCCAGGGGTTGGAATGTGGATGGCGATCGTGTGCTTTTTGCCGTAGGCGATTGTACCGGACATGGTGTACCCGGTGCTTTGGTGAGTATGGTTTGCAACGATGCTTTGCGCAGAGCAGTGCAGGAGTTTGCCTGTACTTCGCCGGCTGATATTCTGAACAAAGCGTGTAAATTGATCATCGGATCTTTTAAACCCGACGATGAAGAAGTGTATGATGGAATGGATATTTCTTTGTGTGCTTTAAATACCACGACCCTCAAACTGGAATGGGCCGGAGCTTTTAACCCCTTGTACATCATTCGTGAAAACGGTGGCCCGGATCTGCATCCGAACTTACATAAGGAAAAAGAAAACTCCCGGCTGGAAGAAATTAAAGCAGACCGCCGGTCTGTAGGGCTCGATGGAATAAACCTGCCTTTTACCAACCATCACATCCAACTGCAGCAGGGCGATATGTTGTATTTGTTTTCGGATGGATATCCCGATCAGTTTGGAGGACCCAAAGGCAAAAAATTCCGAACGAAACAGTTCAAGGAATTGTTGCTGCGCTTACATCGTTTACCGGTAAAAAAACAAAAAGCATGTTTGTTGGATGCATTTGTTCACTGGAAAGGCAACCTGGAACAAGTGGATGATGTGTGTGTAATGGGCATTCGGATAACCCAAAAGAAAAGTGCCTGATCTTCAACCTGGATCTTAAATCCGGTCTTAAAATGCCTGATCTCGTTCAATCATAAATCACTTTATCGAGGATTAGGCCGGAGGCCGGAGCCGTGTAACGGAAGGTTTCTTCCTTATCCGGAAGAAGCGATCGTTCCAGACTTTCCAACGTTTCTTTGCCCCGGCCAAGTTCGAACAGCATGCCCATCATAATCCTGACCTGGTTGCGTCCGAAACCTTTGCCAACTACACGAAACAAATAACTTTTCTCCGGAAAAAAACTGGCGGTATACCGATCGTTAATCCCCAGTTCACATTTTAGTATGGTGCGTTCCAAAATGCTGTTTTCATTGGGCTTATAACAATAACGGCGGAAATTGTGGGTGCCTTCAAACCGTTGGGCTCCGAGTTGCATCTGTTCGATGTTGAGTGAATCGCGGAGGTACACCATAAACGGAGCAGCAAAAGGATGGTTTTTAACTCCGAAAGAAAAGAGGTAGATGTATTCTTTCACTTTGGCACCGCTCATCACAGAGAAACCGGCTTCTACTTCCCGGATGCTGAGGCACCGGATATCGGCCGGTAAATTCACATTAAAAGAGTGCAGGAATTTTTGTGGATTTGCAAGCGGAGTACAGATAAAAAGTTCTACCGGCATTTCGTTGGCCGAAACCAGGGCATCGGTCCGGCCGGAGGCCAGAGTTTTAAACCGGACATCCGTACCCAAAACAAAGCGAATGGTTTTTTCCACTTTTTCCTGCACCGTTTTGGCATTGGTTTGGAATTGCCAGCCGTGGTACCTGAATCCCAGGTATTGCAAACGCATCAGGTAACGGTATTTTTTAGCTTCAGCCATCGGAAGGGGGGCAGGCATTTGCCTTTACACACCAAATTGCTGTAAATGATGATCGATGTGTTTATACGTGCTCCAGCCTTTTTCCTGATGGCTCATTTCTCCAAAAAGAGGGTGTTTGTGTTGGGAAGGCCCGTCCTTGTTCTCCTCCGCAAAAAGCCGAATGGCTTTGAGCAAACGTGCTTTGGAAACGGCAAAATCTTTTGGTTCCGATTGCCGGTATTGGGGGTGGGTGGGTATACCGGGTTTATACGGTTTTTCACTAACCACTATTTTTCGGATCATTCCCTTGAACAACTTTACCATAAAGGAGGAGCCATTCAGGGCTTTACCATTGCTAACATCCTGCACCTCCGCACAATGATCCATCATCTGAGCTACGTTCATCTCTCCCCACTTGGGTTGCGATTCAGGGTTCAGTTGGTCGATCCGATCCAAAACTTCCCGGTAAACAGAGGGGGCGAAAAGTAATTTCATAAACAGAATAGATTAAAAGGTGGAACAAAGGTCAATAAAACTACAAAATAATTGACAATGGAGAATTGATAATTGATAATTGTGTGGTGTTGGGTGTGTGGTGTTGGGTGTGTGGTGTTGGGTGTGTGGTGTTGGGTGTGTGGTGTTGGGTGTGTGGTGTTGGATGTGTGGTGTTGGATGATGGGTGTTTGTGGGTAATATTCTCGAAATTAAGAGGCATTTAAAGCACATAACAACTGTTTGAGCGGATTGGGATCAGGATGGCTCTTTTTGGGGAATGAGATGGAAACCACATGGTGATCGTCGAAATAAGACACCGCTTTATATGAGCCGAAATGCGTAAAC
>CALLUQ010000003.1 GCA_938010565.1 uncultured Flavobacteriales bacterium | reverse complement strand
GGTGATGGTGAAAGTGGTGATCGTGGTTTTCTATCGGAATTCCTTCGGTAAAAGCATGGATGCACAAACTGAGCATAATGCCCGAAGGAAAAGAAGGAAGCCGGTTGCGGTGGTGTACGTGGCCGTGCTCAATGCCTTGTGAAAAGAATTCGAGTACCAGTTGCAAAACAAATCCTACCAGAATGAACAATCCGGTTTGGGTTGCTTTTTCGTGATGGTAAACCTCGGGAAGAAGATGGAGTACAGTAATGCCCAAAAGGAAGGCCCCGCTGAACGACAACAGGAACCGTAGTGATCTCTCGGCGTATGACCGAATCCAAATCACTACCAATCCGCCAATAAAGGCAGATCCGAACAGAACCAAAGCAGGGGTAAAATTCACACTCACATTGGCTTTGCAACCAGAATCAAACGTTCTGAGGTGTTTTCATCAAAGGGCTGCAGTGCATAATCGCCAAAGGTATTAATTATTTGCAACTGTGTCGCATGAAAAAGGTCCTCAAAATCCGAAAGTGTAAAAGCCCGTACTTTTTCTTCAAAGGCATAAGCATTTCCCCGGTCTTCAAAGCGGATCGACTTACGGATGAACCCCGCTTTGAATTCGCGGGTTAACAGAAAAGTGATGCCGTCTACTATTTTTTCTTCGCGAGGCACCAGTTGTTGCATCAGTTTTTTTACGTTGAGAAAATCCAATACAAAATGCCCTTCTTTTTTTAATCCCTGACTTACCGTGTTTAAGACAATCCGGTTTTCTGCATCCTGATCAAAATATCCAAAACTGGTAAAGAGGTTAAAGATCAGATCGAACGGAACATCTGCCAAAGGTTGGCGCATATCGTGTACTTTGAACCGCAACCGTTCATTTTGGAACTGTTGTGCATATGCGATGCTTCTGGCCGAAAGGTCTGCTCCTAAAACATCAAGTCCTTTACGGTTCATGTAAACGGAATGACGGCCTTTGCCACAGGCCAGGTCTAAAACTTTTTCAGATCCGTCGGTCTTAAAAAACAGGCAAAGGTTATCGATAAAAAAACGGGCTTCTTTATCGTCTCTGAATTTGTAAAGAACATGGTAATAGGGAGAATCAAACCAATCCGAAAACCAATCCGTATGTGCAGCATTTTTCATCGGGTAGCCAATTTACGGGTAAAAATAAGAAGACCAACGAACCCATCCCATCAAATTCACTGTTTGAGGGCTTTGAATGGAATAAAACCGTTTCTTTTATCGGTGATGTGCTATTTTGGGTGCAGGTGAGCCCTTTCTTTCCAGGTACTTCAACAGTTCTGTGGAAGCAAGTACGGATTTCTGTTTGTCGGCAGGCATGCCATAAAACAAGGCTTCAAACTTAGTAGCCAGAGCAGTTTCTTTTAACGTGTTTCCTTTTGTTTCTCTCAATTGCAACAAAAAGTCCCGGATTTTGACCACCACTTCAAGCTCCTCTAGTTTGGCTTTCCGCAGAAAGCTCAGGTATTGCTGCCAGAGCGCATCAAAAAGAGCATACAACCCTTCTTCGTACAAACAGATGAGCCACATAATAAAAACATGGTTTTGTGTGTTGTAGTAAATGCTTTGTGGAAGGCATTGGAAAGCCGTTTCAAAGTATAAAATGGCTTTTTTGTACCATGCATGAACAAATGCAGCCCGTCCCATAAAAGCGTAAGTACTTGATTTTATGCCACTTTCTGTTTGTGTGTTTTCATCGTAAAACCGAAGAATGGTTTTTTCCAGATCGGCCACTTTTTCCAATTGTTCAGACTGGATCAGATAAAGCATTTTGATCCGGTAATAAAGTTGGAAATGTTTTGTTTGATCTTTTGCTCTGTGCGGTTGGTGTTGGTTCATCAAAGTAAGCACCTCCGGCAAACGGTTAAGATCTTTCCGGTTTAAAAGCACGATGGCCTGATTGGAAATGGCCGAGAGCCATTTGTCCGGAAATGTTTCTATAAACCATCTGTTTTGCGTAATGGTTTTGATAAGGGAATCGATGGCCTGCTGTTGGGCTTCATCATTGAACAACACCCCGTGGGCCAGGTACCGGATACTGTAGTAAATATACTGGTTGCGTACCGGGTAGTCTTTTATATGGATATGATCTCCAACTTCCGCTAAAAGCTCCCGGGCAAGATCGGTTATTGCAGCAGGAGATACGCCTACAGGCTGTAGCAGCAAAGTGTAAATTTTATCACTCAGCTTCAGCAATCTGATCTCCTCCATCACATCTTTAGCAATGCTGTCCAACTCTTCTTTTACCTGTTCCAGTTTTAAGAAACCCGACCGGCCAGGGTTAATTTTGGGCAGTACTTCCAATTCATTGCAGGCAATTTCGAACATGTATTCCCGAAGCTCATTTTGTTTTGCTACCTTTTTTGCCGTAGCCAACCGTTTCATGGCATGCTGAAACAGCCCTTTATCGCAGAGGAATTGTATTTCCTTTAGGTACTGATCGAGGCGGAAACTGGCATTTTTTTGATGATGATACCGTGTTAAACTATTCAATATCATCTCATAAAGCTGATCCTTGGTTTTTGCCTCTTTTTCAGGGAGGTTATATTTTTGGATCCATTTATTCAGTTTTTCCGGGTCCGGTGCTTTAGCAGCGTTGATCTTTCTAAAAAGATGGGCATATGCCTGTTTTTCATTTTTTGCCCGAAGGTTTTTGAGGACATAACCTTTTTCGGTACTGGTTAAAGAATGCACCAGTTTATGAAGGGAGGCAGCATTACTTTTCATTGCCGGTCTGTTTTTATTTCCCCTTTCCGGAGAATGTAAACTTAGGCAATTTATTCGTTCGTTGTGCTATGTGAACAAAACCACCGTACCTGAGAAAAAATGGTTGTTGCTAATCGTTTACCAGCGTAACCCGCACAAATATTTTGTGGTGATCTGTGAGGAGATAAGTGCCTTTGGGCAAGCCCTTAGCATGGATCAAGAGGCCATTGCCGGTGTTGCGGATGTTTTGGATGTGATGCGATACATCCTGCCCTGTTGCATGGTACAAACCCAGTTGTTCCAACAGGTGCTTTTCCATTTTAATTCCACTTACCGTAAATACTCCATTGCTGGGATTGGGATAAACGATGGTGTTATTTTTGGTAGCAACATATACCGACCTTACCGGCAATAATTCGTGTTGGCCATTGTGGTCTATTTGTTTGAGCCTGTAATAGGAATATCCCTTATACGGATGATCGTCTGAGATCTTATACGATTTATGAGTGGTACTGTTTTGTGTGCTACCCGGAACCAGCGCAATCATTTCCCATGCATGCGCATCTTTTGATCTCAGTACTTCAAAGTGGCTATGGTTTACCTCACTGGCTGTTGCCCAATCCAAACGAACCGTTTTTTGAGGGGTTACCTTGGCCATAAAATGTAATAACTCTACCGGAAGAGGAGTTCCGGCCATCCCTTGGTGTGAAAAAAAGCCCTGGGGATAGATCCACGGTCCGTACACCTGACCGGAGAGCGAAGTAGCTTTGTCGTATTCCACTCTAACTCTGATGTTCGTATAGAAAAGCATTTTATCCACATTCTGCTTGAGTTCCGTACCGGAAATTCCGAGGTCGGTATACACCGTTTGCGAATCGGTATATTGGGTACTGTTCGTAATGAGGCCATTACTGCCACTGCTAAAGGGAGTACCGTTTTCCATCGTTTCCCAAATCAATTTTGCCTTTGTTCTTCCTTCAGGGCTTTTAACAAAAAGGCCTACTCCAAAGTTATCGGCACTTACGTTGGATTGTTGGATAGGCACGTTGGAAGTTGTATTATAAAACCTGAGGTATCGTTTTAATCCGCCGCCATCATTGCCATGATGCACATAGATCGCCCCTTGATCGGAAGCCCCGTAAAAAGGAGCCCCCACCATCACATCACTGAATCCATCGCCGTTCACATCTCCGGCACCCGATACACTGTAGCCCAGGCGGGCATGGCTCTCATCCCCTTCCCATCCGGTATAAAAAGCAGAAATACCGGATGCCGATCCGTAATAGATAGCCACATGGCCTGCGTTTGAAAAAGAGGAAGAATAGTTTCTGCTTCCCAGGATCACATCGCTGTACCCATCGCCGTTCACATCTCCGGCAACCGATACCGCAGCCCCTTGAAAAGATGCTGAAAAATTGCCGGTCAGGGTACCGCTGGGGGTAGCAGAACTCCCACCTGCCGAACCGTGATAGACAAAAGCGCCGCCGTTCGACTGGAATTGAGGTGCCCCTGCAATAACATCGCTGAACCCATCACCGTTTACATCTCCGGCCGTGGATACACTGTAACCCAATAGAATATTGGCTTGATCGCCTTCCATGGTGACAGCCGGAGTGGTCACAAGGCCGTTTCCCGACCCATGATAAACCAAAACAAGTCCTTCATTGCTTTGCCCGTTGCTGTATTCGGCAGCCCCTGCAATTACGTCGCTATATCCGTCGCCATTTACATCGCCGGCAACGGAAACACTGTACCCTAAAAGGGCTCCTGTTTGATTGCTTTCAATTGTTGCATCAGGGGCCGAACCGATACCGGATGCCGATCCGTAATACATGTAAAACACCCCTTCATTTGCCTCTCCGTTTGTATAGTAAGGAGCCCCCACAATGATATCGCCGTATCCATCTCTATTTACATCTCCGGCATTGGATACACTCCACCCTAATTTAGCATTGGCTTTATTGCTTTCGATCGTTACATCGGGGGTAGAACCGATGCCGGATGCTGACCCATAATGAATGTAAAATGCCCCTTCGTCCGTTTCTCCGTTGCTATATCCGGGTGCGCCTGCAATTACATCGTTGTATCCATCTCCGTTCACATCTCCGGCAGTGGATACGCTGTATCCCATTAACGCTTCCGTGAGGTTGCTTTGAACCGTAAGGTCAGGTGCGGTACCCATACCACTCGTTGTTCCATGGTAGATATAAAAGGCTCCTTCGTTGGTATGGCCACTGCTGTATCCGGGTGCTCCTGCGATTACATCGCTGTATCCATCTCCGTTCACATCTCCGGCGTTGGATATGCTGTTTCCAAATTCGCTGTTGCCTGAAGTGCCATCCGCTCTTTCGGTAGCGGTGGTACTCACGTTGCCCGCAGCACCGTGAAAAACGTAAGCAATGCCGTATTCATTGGTTGTACCATCTCCTCCGTTATACGTCCGGTCTCCGATAATGATATCGCTGAATCCATCCCCATTGACATCTCCGGCGCAAGCAATTCCGTCTCTGTCGCCAAGGTTTACACCAAATGAATCGTTTTCTATTACTGCAGTATGTGTAGCAGCGATCCCACTTGCCGATCCATAATAAACAAAAACGGCACCTTCAAGCGCTTCCGGGTTGGTGTAAATCGGGGCTGCTGCCATTACATCTCCGTATCCATCTCCGTTTATATCGCCGGCAAGGGAAACCGCAGCACCCAATCTGACATAATTTCTGCCGCCTTCTATCATTCTGGCCGCAGTGGGGTTAATGCCACTTGCCGAACCGTGGTGCACAAAAAAAGCACCTTCTCTGTCGTACGGCGCATTTGAATATTCATTTGCTCCCACAATCACATCGGCATAACCATCGCCATTTACATCGCCGGCGCTGCTTACGCTAAACCCCAAATGGGCATTGGCAACGTTAAATTCCAGTGTAGTAGCGGGAGTTGCGCCAATGCCACTTGCCGAACCATGGTAAACAAAAGCCAATCCTTCTTCCGCCTCACTGTTCGCATAGAAAGGAGCCCCCGCAATCACATCGCTATATCCGTCGCCATTCACATCGCCGGCACCGGCTACACTATACCCCATGCGGGCACCGGTAACGTTGCCTTCTACCCTGATGGCCGCAATGGGGTTAATACCGCTTGCCGAGCCATGGTAAATATAAAAGGCTCCTTCGTTTAACTTATCATTAAAAAAACGGTAGGCACCTACAATAATATCACTGTATCCATCGCCATTTACATCACCTGCGCCGGATGCATTAAATCCAAAGTAGGCAAAAATAGCATCGGATTCGATGGTAGTCGTTGGCGTTGAACTGATCCCGCTGGCAGAACCATGATAGATGTAAATCGCTCCTTCGTTTACTTGGGGATTGGTGTATAAATAAGCCCCCACAACGACATCGCTGTATCCGTCGCCATTTACATCGCCGACACCGGCAACGCTGTTTCCCATCCGGCTATTGGCCTGATTGTTGTCTAGTATTGCTTCTACGGTGTTCACGATCCCATCTGCCGATCCATAAAAAATAAACGCAGCGCCTTCGTCTGTGGTTCCGTTGTCATATTCCGGCGCTCCGATAATGATATCGCTGTATCCATCCCCATTTACGTCGCCTGCATGGGATACGCTTTGTCCAAATTGAGCATTCGTCTGGAAATCGTGTACAGCGTCGTCTGCATTTCCCGGATTTCCCGTGGAAATGATCGGGTCGATGGTTACAGGATAACTTGCGTCCGATACTTCAGCGATCAAACGGATGATGGGTTCTCCGCCTTCTGACCCTGTTTTTATTTCCGCAGGCAATGCCTTTCCTTTGGCATCCCAAACACGTAGATCATTGTATTTTAATTTCTTATCTTTTCCTCCGTCTGTTTTTAACGCAAGCAACAGTTCGCCTGCGGATCGTTGATCTACCTTTTCAACACCTTCCAATGCTATTTTAACCTCGATCTTCCGGGTAGCTTTCGGTGCATTTTTGATGATAAAATTCTGGCGGGTGCCTGCTTGGGTATTCTCATATTGTTCAATATAAACTCCGTTTGAAATGGATAAGCTATTTTTTTGAGCTTTGGGGGCTGCGCCTTCCTGCCCAACTGCCGGCATCAATTTTCCGTCTGCATATACGCCTTCGGTACGCAGGGTTAACTGCCAGTTGTGGTGTATGCTGTCGACCCGGTTCTTTAATTCCCATTTACCCGGTGAATAATAAGACCGGAGGCCATTTTTTCTGTTCGGGCTCTGCCATTTCCGCTTATCCGGATCGTAGGATATTTCGTATTCCCGCTTTTCTATAACGGAATATAACGTTTCCGGTTTGGGGTGTTCTTTTGTGTTGGTGGGCTGCATTTTTGTTTCCGCCTTAACCGGTGGATGTTCTGCAACATGATCTGGCATCGACCTCCCTTCCCAAAAGGGGGGGAACTCGGAAGGAGCACAGGTCGTATCTTTACCGGAAGTGCGTTTGTCTTCCGTTGGGTTTGTTGCGATCAGGACCGACATAACGATTCCCGCTAAAATGAATAAAAGTGAAATCAATTTGTAGCCTTGTCTGTCCATTTTTACCAATTCCATAGATTCCTGTGGTCTGCTTTTTTCTCAATCGGATGCCAGGGAAATTGAAGTTTTGTTTTTTTACTGCTGCTTCACGTTTCAGAAGCAATCAGGAAGCTTTTCATGACGTGGCCCTTCGGAAAATTTCCGGCATCCCCAAAAATGCAAAAAAAACGGTAAATGTAGCTTTATCGACCGAACGGATCAAACAATTTATTTGTAATAATCCCATTTCACCTGATGCTAAAAGGGTGTGCTATTTCGGTTTAGCAGCAGTTGTATGTTGCATTCGGGAATATGCTTTGGAGAATATGAATGTGTTTTGAACGAAGAAGAGAAACACTCAGCTAAAGCCCATCTTTTTTTCAAGGTAAGGAAGCAGTGCCGTTGAAGAAACGATGGATAGTTCCGTTTTTTCAAGGGGCATCTTTTTTATTTTATGGTGTAGGTTGCTTGCCAGTTTCGCTTCGGCAGATTTGTCGCCGTCTGCTTTTATGAGGGCTCTCAAAAATTTCATCAGCACCCGATTGATCGGAAAAGCATCCAGTTTTGTTTTCTTTTGCAAGTACTGTAGGGCTCTGATCCGGGAGTCGAACAGGCCGTACTCTCTGCATTCGTACAAGGAGATAACATTCATGATCGACATGGTATTTCGCATGTCGGTAAGGGCCGGTGTTAAAAGTATTTCGGTTGTTTTCCGAAAATATAGGACGGCGTTCTGAAAATCGCCCAGCACAAAGGCAGCTCTCCCTATATAGGCCAGAACAGTACTGCGTATCTGCCACTGATGGTCCGGGTATTGTTCGTAGAACTGAAAAGCTTTCTGTGCCACCGCATCTACTTTGTGTTCCTGCCCTGTTTCCACAAGGTATAGTATATGGTTTCTGTAATAGATCTCAAAGAACAAAACCTGATTGGTCTTTCCGGCTGGTTGGTACTTCAGGTGTTTTTCCAGCAATTCGGGAACCCGTTGGTATTGTTTTCCTTTGGAAATGGTCAGCGTATGGTTGGAAAGTGCAGCGAGCCATCTTCTGGGGTGTTGTTGTATATACCAGGGATTTTGTTGAAAAAGCCGGAGGAGTGCAGTACTCTCTTTTTGCAATTCTTCGTTTTGAGCCAGTTGGTTGAAAGCAAAATAGCGGGTACGATGATACATGAACTGAGACTCAATGGGCAGCTCCTGTACCTTTTCAAATTTACTGCATTTTTGAAGCAACGATTTTGCCAGATCATTCACTTTATTCACTTCATAATAGGTCGGATTAAAGTGGAGCAAACTCAGTGCATCAACCATTTTCAACAGCTGAATTTCTTGTTTCAGATGATGGCGGATGACCCCCAGGTTTACACATATTTCTTTCACACCGGAAAAAAGAGACTGATTTAAATTCACAAGCCTTAAGAGATCCAATTCCCAACGGTAAATTTCAAACAGATAGAGCTGAAGCTCGTGTTTTAATGCAATTTCCTTTACTTCAAGGAGTTGTGAATAGGCTTCCCGGAACAACTCTTTATCAAAAAGTACCTGTACGGTTTTTAGCTTCTGCTTAAGCGAGGTCTTGATCCTTTCGGCTCCATCATATTCCGTAAGTATTTCCAACATTTTTTCATAGAGCTTGTGTTTGATCTTGATCAGGTTTGCAGAAGGAAATTTTTTACCCATCTGCTCCGAGAGCTTTTGTCCGTTGTAATCTTTCATAAGAAAGAGTTGTTTACTCAGCCAATGATAGATGGGTATGTGGTTCTGCTTTTTGAGTTTGCTCAAAACATATACCCGCTCCTTTTCGGAAAGCGCTTGTACAAATTTGAAAAGGAAATCAGCACTTCTCATGTCAATTCATTTGTGGAGTTGAAAATTACCAATCGGTTCTTATTTTGATTTGCTGACAACCTCATACCGGAAACATGCCTTGTATGGTAAATGTAATGTACATGGTTTCTTACATCTCTACAACTTTGTAACCATAAACCGCCAGCAGGCTTGCCGATCTATTGTTGCCCGTCTTAAAAAAAGGAAGGCTTTCCCTGTTTTGTGTTTCTTATTCCTTATGCCCGATCCCGGGTTGCTGTCTTTCACTCTCATTTTGCAAAACCGATACCGCAGGCAGGGTTTCCTTCTTGTAACAGATGAACAGAGCAACTTCGGGAGGACAAAAGAGCAGAAGGAAAGGATCAGCTTTGGTCCAACTTGCGGACCATGGTAAGGATGGTGGCCAGTGCCACGGTTTCGCCTTCCTCATCGTAAACATCTACCAAGAATTTTACGATGCCCTTTGCAATATCGTCTTCGCTTCTTTTCTCCTGGTCTGTTTTTTCTTTAACAGTAAACCTTACCCCCAATGTAGCTCCGGGATAAACCGGCTTGGTAAAACGCGCCTCATCGATACCGTAATTCAACAATACAGGGCCTTTTTTGGGGTCAACAAAAAGGCCTGCCGCCTTGGAAAGGACAAAATAACCATGGGCTACCCGTTGTTCGAAAATGGTTCCGTCCAACGAAGTGGCATCCATATGGGCATAAAAATTATCCCCGCTCACATTGGCAAAGTTTACAATGTCGGCATCGGTTACGGTGTGTTTATGGGTAAATACGGTCTCGCCGATCTTCAATTCTTCAAAGTGCTTGCGGAATACATGGGGCATGGCTTCCGGCTGGTCGGCTCCCACCTGAAATTGTTGGGTAATTTCGGTAATGGTTTGCGGGTGGCCCTGAATGGCACACCGCTGCAGGTAATGCATAACTCCGCGTTTTCCACCCATTTCTTCACCGCCACCGGCCCGGCCCGGCCCGCCGTGTGTAAGCAAAGGCATGGGCGAACCGTGTCCTGTACTTTCTTTGGCACACCGTTCATTGAGTACAAGGATACGTCCGTTGGAAGATGCAGCACCGATCACAAATGTGCGGGCCAGTTTATCGTCGGCCGTTACAATGGAAGTAACCAGAGAACCCTGCCCGAGTTTCGTAAGAGCAATGGCTTCATCCATATCTTTATAGGGCATGAGTGTGGAAACCGGTCCAAAGGCCTCGATTTCATGTACCCGTGTATTTTCAAAAGGACGATCATTGCGGAACAGTATCGGCGAGAAAAAAGCGCCTTTGTTCCTGTCGGCACCGATGACTTCAAAGTTGTCGAGGTTTCCGTAAACCATTTCCTGCTCCCGATTTAATTGCTCAACGTTTTCACGAACCCGTTCTACTTGCAACCGCGTGGCAAGGGCTCCCATGCGCACGGCCTCATTGCCCGGATCGCCAATGGCAATTTTGCTCAGGCGTTTTCCCAGTTGGATCTGTACATCTTCCATCAAATTTTCGGGTACCATAATGCGCCGTACAGCCGTACATTTTTGTCCGGTTTTTACGGTAATTTCACGTTGTACTTCTTTGATGAAAAGATCAAACTCTGCCGTGCCGGGAACCGCATCCTGCCCCAGAACGGAAGCATTGAGAGAATCGGCTTCCATGTTAAAGGGAACACTTTCTTCTGTTAGCCGGGGATGGGCTTTTAATTTTTTTCCGGTGTGGGCAGATCCGGTGAAAGTCACCACATCCTGGTGGGTTACATGATCGATCAACCCCCGGCCAAACCCACAAACCAGTTGCAGGGAGCCTTCCGGAAGTATTTTGGAACCAATGATGTCGCGCATCATCAACTCTGTGAGGTAACATGTAAATTCGGAGGGTTTTACTATCGCAGGAACACCTGCCATCAGGTTTACGGCTACTTTTTCAAGCATTCCCCAGATCGGGAAATTGAAGGCATTGATATGAATGGCCACTCCTTCTTTCGGAACCATGATATGATGGCCGATAAACGATCCCTTTTTGGAAAGAGGAGCCGCTATGCCATCTACATAATAGGGAAGATCCGGGAACTGGCGGCGTAAAGAAGCATTGGCAAACAAGTTACCGATGCCCCCTTCAATATCGATCCAGGAATCGATCCGGGTGGCTCCGGTGGCGGCACTTAAAGTATAGTACAATTCTTTTCTTTCAAGGAGATAAAAAGCCAGTGCTTTGAGCATACGGCCTCTTTCCTGAAATGTCATTTTACGCAAAGCCGGACCACCCGTTTCACGCCCGTAGGTCAGTACGGACGCATAGTCGAGCCCCTCGCTGGAACAGGTTCCGATGGGTGCACCGGTAATGGCATGGTGGAGCGCAAGGCCATCGCCATCGCCGTTGATCCAGTTGCCTTGTACGTAATTCTGATACTTCATTTCCGTTTGGTTAATTCGTTGATACAGATGGATTGAAAAACAGCCCTAAAGTTAGGTAAAATCAGAGGATTGCACGGTAGAATTGTGCCGCAGAAAACTAAAATCAGGATTTTGCCGGAGTATTTTCCGACAGGCATTTCGGTGCCGGCATTTTTACCATACACCGCAAAGGCCGAATACAGGCTGAGGGGGCCGGGTGTACTTATCTTCCCTATCGAAGAGAATTTTACCGGTGGCACATTGTTCCCGACAACGGAGAACAGAAAACGTTGGTGCGCAACAGCCGTTATCGGGAGGTGTTCCGATCAGGAAGCGGTGGTATCTTTCCAGATCTTGTAGGTGGCTGCCTGATCGGTCCGATCTGAGGGTACTTCGCGGAGTGGTTCGCAGGGCTTCAGGCTGCGGCGGCATTGTTCGGGCAATGCCTGATACACTTTAGTGCCTTCCGTTTTCCACCCGATCATCTCATCGCTCACATCTTTGATGATCTTACAAGGGTTGCCTGCAATGATCTTGCGATCGGGAAAAGTCGTTTTGGCAGGAATAAAAGAAAGTGCTCCTACAATACACTCATCTCCGAGGGTTACCTCGTCCATCAGTACGGCATTCATGCCCACCAGGCAATTTTTGCCGACCGTTGCTCCGTGTATAATGGCTCCATGGCCAATGTGTGCATTTTCCTTCAGGGTTACGGTTGTGCCCGGAAACATGTGCAGGGTACAATTTTCCTGAACGTTACAACCGTCTTCAATGATAATTTTTCCCCAATCGCCGCGAATGGCTGCAGCCGGACCGATATACACATTTTTTCCGATCACCACGTTTCCGGTTACAGTGGCATTGGGATGAATAAAGGCCGTAGGATGTACGACCGGGCGGTATCCTTCAAATTCAAAAATATTGGCCATGGTTTTACAATTTATAGCGGGGTAAATATAGGATCGTTACTCTCCTACTCTATCAACCCGGCTGATCTTCGGTTGTTTTTACGAAGGAACTTATTTTATTCCAAAGTGATTCGGATACCAATGGTCGAATATCCGCTTCTTTGGCCAGTTGCATATCTTCATATACAAACCCGGGTGTTACGGCTTCGCTTAGTAAGCCATATTCTCCGGCTTCCAATGTAGTCGCTTTCCAAAACCCTCCCGGTACAAGCAGTTGTAATTGTTGGCCTTTTTCCAGGTCGGGTCCGAGTACATGGGTTTTTATTTCGCCTTCGGGGCTCAATATCCAATAGGTAAGCGGCGAGCCCATCTGAAAAAAATGCAGGATGTCGGAACGGTTTTTGTGCCAATGCCCAACCGGCGAATCTTTGGTTAGCATGTAAAAAATGGTGGTTACTGCCAAACGTTCCCCGGCTCCCTTTTCGGAGTGGATGGTAATTTTGTCAGGCGATTCATAGGTGGGCCGGAAATATCCTCCTTCGATGTGGCTTTCCAGTTGCAATGCATCAATGACTTGTTGCGTTTTCATCAAATTTCTTTTGGTTCGGAGGTTTTAAATATACTTAAATGTATTCATAATGATCTGATCTTGAAAATAAAACAAATCTCCAAAGCATCATTACCATACAAAACAAAAGCACCGTTTTCAAAGATCCGGAAAGTGCGGTTTTGAAAAAGCCAAACCACAGCCAACCGATTAAGAAGTGTTGGTTTGCCGGTTTTTCCTCACAAAAAGATCGGGTACTTTACCTGATTATAAATCACTACTCTGTCATACGTATTAACCTGTATTTTTCGGGTGTACAGCGCTTTTGCTTCTTTTATTTTCGGATCTGTTCCGAATCCGGCGTATATTGAAAATGATCGGTGTGTTCACAGCTACGGTCATCTTTTGTTTCCATTTTAAATTTTTATACCATGACCGATGAAAGATCCCGACTCAGGTTATACGGAGGCGCGCATCAGAGAACTGGAACGTGCATATTTTAAAAGGGCAAAGCAGGTGGAAGGTTTGAGAAAAATGATCCGGTACTATTCCGGCGACGACATTTTCGATTTTTTTAGTGTTTTCATCCGGAAAAAGAACACAAAAGACCGTTAGCACAGCCCATCATGATGCTTGCTTAAAAAAGCATCTTGTAAAAGACCCATCGGTTGGGTTCCGGCCGGTTCGGGTTAGGAGGCAACCGCAATAAAACGTTTCATTTACATGCTCCCAAACCGTTTCATCCGGTTTGTTCGGAGGTAACATAACCGGAACTTACCCAGCCCTGTATACCGTTTTTGGTCGTTACCTCGTACCATCCGTTGTTTTCCGCCAAGATGGTTACTTTGGTACCCTTCGGCAAAGCACGGGCAACGGTTCCATAACTGCTGCCGGCTCCCGAACGAATATTTAAAGCACTGGCGGTTACCATACCGGTATGGCTGGCATTGGCCTGATCTTCCGGCCCGGATCCGGGCGGTGATGTTGTTGCGGAGGTAGCAGTACTCCAGGTATTGGGCAAAGCATCCTGTCCGGGTTTCCGGCTGATGGGAACCCCATCAAAATACTCCCATATATTGGCGCTGCGCAACATAACACCCCAACGGCTCTCTTTGCCATAGTTTTTCAATTGTTCCTCAATGCATTTCCCAACGTTGCTGTTGGCTTTGACCGAACCTGAGTTGCGAATACGGCAATTGACCAGCGCTTCCGGAATGGAGCCTCCGGCAGCCATGGTTTTTTCGTAGGAAGGTTGCCAATAATGACCTATCCAATAGTCAATGATGTATTGCTGCATGCTTTTGGTTCGCAAAGCCGCACGGATCCAGTGGCGAAATACCACCCAATCTTCCGGAGTGGTTTTTCCGGAGTTATAGGTACCGCAATAACTGCTGCCGGCATACCCCCATACGGTATGTCCGAAAGTGTTGCCATCCAGATCCGTAATGAGGGTGGATACCGGGTGGGTGCAATGCCCCCCGTTGGCATACTGAACATCAAAATTATGGCCTTTTAAGGCATAAAACCGATCGAATTCGGGAGCAAGGTTTCGATGGTTTTTTTTGATCTCTTCGAAGATGTTTTCCAGAAAACTGCTGTCGGCATGCGGAATGCCTACCCCCCCTTTGGCATAGCTCATGATGTGTTTTCCGGAACCGGTAGAAGAAGTGCTTTTATAGCCCCGTTCGTCGGCATCAGGCGGCAGGTTATCGGTATCTGAAATGCCCCATCCGGCAATGGCCAGTCCCAACGAAAACAAACCGATAGCATCGATGTTGGCCTGGTTTCCGGGGTTGGCCTGATAATGGGTATAAATGTTCCGGAAAAATGAACTGGGAAACATTTCTCCGTAAATGTTATCTTCTGCGGTGGCGGTCCATTTGCCAATGCGCAAAAATTCATCCAATGTGGTTGTACTTAAAGCCATAATACCGTTGAGTCAAGATAAAAGATATGATCTGGCACCGTTTGGTTTTCCTTTCGGGGGGAAGGTATAAAAAAGAAGGTGTCTATTCATGTAATCGATCTATAATTATGTCGTAATTAACGGTCTTTATGCTATGGAATAAAGGAATCGGAGCACACTCAGGTAAACAGAGATACCCCTTTTGTCAACGAGCGGTCATCACTAAAAAAAGTCGGAGGGGGAAATCAAAAAGAAATGATACCAAATACCGAACCCATAAAACCGCCCCGTTGTTTTAGCGATGTATACAATGGGAAATCATCTCCGTTCCGGTTATTATTCAGCCAGTTTATCGAGCAGGGTAATGGCGTTCGGACCTTCGTTAAAAAGCAGATCCACCATGCTGAGGTTGGGTAAAAACCCGGCCTTATTTTCAAATACCTGCTGGTAACGGGTATCCCCCCAATAAATGGGAGATTCCCGTTTTGGATGGATGGTGTTTCTCCAATCCTGATGCGTTTCGGGTTGAGCCACCCAGCTCTCCGTAGGAATACAATCCACTTCGATCCGAAGTTTTTGCAAAAGCCAGTTTTGGAGTGCATGGTTAAAATCCATTAAACGCGTATACTTTTCTTTATAAAAGGATTTGAATTCGTGTTCATAGTATTCAAAATAGGGCGAAGAACGGTATGCCGATGAAAACGATTTCCAGTGTAGTTTTTGCCAGTTTTCACAGTAGGATATTTTAATTTCCGAGGTCAGCTGCCGTTCTTTTGTTTTGCGTTGAATGGGTACGATCAGATCCAGTTTTCCATTGGCACCATAGATCGTACAACGGTTGCGGTAGCTCTGTTTTTCGAAGTGTTCCTTTACCTCCAGTCCGGTAACTGCATGCCGGTAAAGTGCCACATAGTAAGCTACCGGGCCCAGGTAGGTTGTACTCAGTAATACGGGTTTATTGGCCATAAGCGGATGGTTCAGCTCATTTCGGAAAAGACAATATACGGTTCCAGCGAATGCCGGTATTCGGGTCTTTCGAGTACCAGATGAAAACCGCTTTGCCTACCACATGATCTTCCGGAACAAAGCCCCAGAAGCGGGAATCTTGTGAGTTGTGGCGGTTGTCTCCCATCAGCCAGTAATAATCCATTTTAAACGTATAGGAAGTCGTTTCCTGCCCGTTGATGATGAATTTTCCGTTGCGCTCCTGTAACTCGTTGGCTTCATACAAATCGATGATCCGGCGGTAAAAAGGAATGGTTTGTGCGTTCAGTTCAACGGTTACCCCTGCTTTGGGAACGGTTACCGGTCCGAAATTATCCCGGCTGCCCGGATATTGAGGGTCGTTCGGAAAGGTAGGCAATGCTTCTTTTCTGAAATCATGAAAGCCCGGTTTGGGCTGAATGACGGGCTGGATGCGGATGACGTTTTTATAGGTGGCCATTTTGGCCGAATCAGACCGGCTCATGAAGAAAGAGTAAAACCGGTTACGCGGGAAATAATTGTATCCTTTCTGGTGATGGGCATTGTCCAGCACAATGTCAAATTCTTTTTCAAGGATGATCGGACTGAACGTGGAATTGACAAATACCTGGTAACTGTAAAAGATCTTTTCCGGGTCTTGTGCTTTTTCTCCGTTGACAAAAAGCTGGCGGTTTTTAATTTCAATTACATCGCCCGGAATTCCCACACAACGTTTGATGTAGTTTTCCCGTTTATCTACGGGGCGTACTATGATCTTTCCCGGTTGTACCATGCCGTTGTTGCCTGCAATGATGTTGTTGTTGTGCAGGTGGTTGCGCCCATGTTTGCGCACGAGGTCGTAGTAGCTCTGATCCTGTGCATTTTCACAAACCGTATCGCCTTCCGGAAAGTTGAACACCATAATATCGTTGCGTTTCACATCGCCAAAACCCGGCAAACGAAAATAAGGCATGGTAAACCATTCCAGAAACGAAGGCGTAGATTGAGTCAAAGGTAACGTGTGATGGGCAAAGGGAAAGGCAACAGGTGTATTGGGCAATTTGGGTCCATAGCTCATTTTGCTCACAAAAAGGTAATCGCCCACAAGCATTGAGCCTTCCATAGAAGGAGAAGGAATGGTATAGGCTTCCAACAAAAAGGTACGGATAATGGTAGCGGCAATAATGGCAAAAACAATCGCATCTCCCCATTCTTTCCAGCGGGGTTTGTAATTTTTGTTTTTTGCTTTGGCTTTGTCTATCGCCGACATTTCTTTTTCCTCCCGGGCCGATAGTCTTTTGTCGTAAGCCATAGGGCCGGTAAACTTATACGCTTTAAATGCCACCTTCGGCAACATATAAAAAGGAGCAAAAATGGCCAGCGCATTGTCTTTGGCGGTACGCAATCCGAAATAGTTGACCGTAATCAGGTTCAGGATAATGAGCATTAAAAAATTAACTCCGGGAACCAGAAAAAGCAGTATCCACCACCACGGTTTTTTCAAGACACGCAGCCAGATGATAACGTTATATACGGGCACATAGCCCATCGTTTTATTCTGGCCGGTTTTTTCGAAAATGTTGGGCAGAACAACAAAATAAGTGGCTATAACAATGATCAGTACAATATACTCCATGAGGTAAGGTGATTATGAGAGGTTAAGCACATCGCTCATAGCAAAGACCCCTTTTCGGTCTTTCAGCCATTCGGCTGCAACCACCGAACCGGTGGCAAACCCTTTGCGATTGTGTGCAGTATGTTTTAGTTCTATGCTGTCAATTTCGGAGCGATAGCGTACCGTATGCGTTCCGGGTACATTTTCAATGCGTTTGGATACAATACCCAGTTGGTGCGGCAGATGCGTGCTTTCGTTGATCCATTCCGTTTTTTCATCCCTGTTTTCGATCAACCCTTCGGCCAGTGTAATGGCAGTGCCGGAAGGAGCGTCCAACTTTTGTGTATGGTGTATTTCTTCTATGGCCACATCGTAGTGCTTGTAATGGCTCATTGCCTTGGCAATGTATTTGTTAAAGGAGAAGAAGAGGTGAACGCCAATTGAAAAATTGGTGGCCGGAAGCATGGCTTGTCCTTTTTTTTCGCAGGTTTTTTTTAATTCTTCAAAACGATCGTACCACCCTGTTGTACCGATGACCACAGGCAGATCCGCATCAAAACATTTGAGTACATTCCCAACAACGCTCTCCGGTCGGCTGAATTCAATGGCTACATCATGGCCGGCCAGATCTGCCGGAACAAAATCGGCGTTGGCAGAAGATACCCGCAAACCAACGGTATGTCCGCGTTCGGAAGCAGCAGCCTCAATCGCTTTTCCCATTTTTCCGTATCCCAGAATGGCAATTTTCATGAAAGGTTCCGCATTATTATATCCGTGCTGAAATAAATTTGGTGGAGCAAGCAAAATTAAAACTTTAGCATCAATCTCAAACCCATGGTCGAAGCTTGTGTCGTTCCGGCGGACGGGTGGTACTCCGGCATGGCCTGTAAGCTGAGGTCATTTCCTACATCAAAGTGCAGGAAATGTGCATCGACCGTTGCATCTACGATCTGAACCACATAAAAAATACCGGTGATGATAAAGGATAGGTCCTTTCTTCTTAAATAAGCATCGGAAATGGTTCGCAGGCCGTTTTCAGGGTAAATCTCAAATTCGGTACCTGTATGCACCGTAGCCGAATCCAGCCGGTCAAGGTAGGCCGTACGAAATTTCGTGTAATTTTTATGGTTATCGATAATAAAATAAACAGAAGTACACATCGCACCGTACACAAGAGGCATTTTCCAATACCGGTGGTTATAAGCCTGTCCTGCTCCGGGAAAAATGGCCGATAAAAGCGCCGCTTTTTTAGGCGTATGCGTACTGTCCGGCCTCCATTTTTTTTGGGGTTGCAATTCCGTTTGTCCGTGAGCGGAATTGCTGAAAACAAAGACCAGAAGCAAAAACGAAAATAAACGTAGCATACAAAGGATCAGAAGTCAAGCAGGTTGATGATCCGTTCCAGTTCGCCTTCCGTTTTGAAGGGAATAACGATCTTACCTTCGCCTTTATCGTTGAGATTTACATTTACCGTGGAATTTAAATGCTGCGAAAGATCATCGCGGAACCGGCGTTGATGAAAGTTAAGATGCATTTTTTTCGTGTTTTCCGTGGGCTTTTCCTCCTTTTTGCCCTTGGCATTGTCCTTTACCAAAGCTTCGGTTTGGCGCACGGATAAAGCATCCCGTATAATTTTGTTGTAAATGGCAGATTGTATTTTTTCATCGCCCACATTTACCAGAGCGCGGGCATGGCCCATGGAAATGTGTTGATTCCGGATGCCCAGCTGAATGTTGACCGGCAATTTGAGCAAACGCAGGTAATTGGTAATGGTCGAACGTTTTTTACCTACCTTTTCACTCAGGTCTTCCTGGGTGAGTTGGCACTCATCGATCAAGCGTTGATAAGACAAGGCTACTTCGATGGCATTCAGGTTTTCGCGTTGGATGTTTTCCACCAGTGCCATTTCGAGCATGGACTGATCGTTGGCAATGCGTACATAAGCCGGAATGTTTTCCAACCGGGCCATTTGTGAAGCTCTGAAACGGCGTTCGCCGGAAATCAGCTGGTACTTGTCGTAGCCCATTTTTCGCACCGTAACCGGCTGAATGATACCATGTTCTCCGATAGAGGCGGTCAATTCTGCCAAAGCTTCGGATTCGAAATGGGTACGCGGTTGAAACGGGTTGGCCTCGATCTGACCAATCGGAATGGCGGATACGGATCCGACCGTTCCTCCGCTCGGGGAGGAAGCAGCAGGCCCTACGTTTTTTGAGGTAATATCGGTTTCCGTGTTTTCAAGAAGCGCACTCAGGCCCTTTCCCAATCCACCTTTTTTCTTTCTGTTAGTGCCCATTTTCTACGGCAATCATTTTTTCGGCCTTACTCAGGCGAGTCATTTTATTTTTCTGGAGGACCTCCCGTGCCAGGTTGAGGTAATTTACGGAACCTTTGCAGGTTGCATCGTGCATGATGATGGTTTCTCCGAAACTGGGTGCTTCTCCCAAGCGGCTGTTTCGGTGAATTACGGTGTCGAATACCATTTGCTGGAAATGTGTTTTCACCTCATCGATCACCTGATTGGCGAGCCGCAGGCGTGTATCGTACATGGTCAGCAATATGCCTTCGATCTCCAGATCGGTATTGAGGCGGGTTTGTACGATCTTGTTGGTGTTGAGTAGTTTTCCCAACCCTTCCAGCGCAAAATATTCGCATTGTACCGGTATGATCACCGAGTCGGAAGCGGTTAAGGAGTTGAGGGTGATCAATCCCAGAGAAGGCGAACAATCAATGATAATAAAATCATAATCATCGCGCACCTTAGCGATGGCATGCCGCATCATCAGCTCCCGGTTGGGGAGGTTGATCATCTCAATTTCAGCTCCTACCAGATCAATGTGAGCAGGCAGCAGGTGCAGGTTAGGACTTTCCGTTTCCAGAAGAATATCCCGCGGGTTGAGGTCGTTGATGAGAATTTCGTATATGCTGGTTTTGATTATTTTTGGATCCAGCCCAACACCGGAAGTCGCATTGGCCTGCGGATCGGCATCGATCAGCAGTACTTTTTTTTCAAGAACACCAAGGCAAGCACCGAGGTTGATGGCAGAGGTGGTTTTACCCACGCCTCCTTTTTGATTTGCTATACAGATAACTTTTCCCATTCGAAAGGTATATAAAATTGGGGGTTTAAAGTTCAATGGAATCGCCGATGCCTAACAAGGTGAGTTGTTTGCCCGCAGCAGCAAATTTCTTTTTTGCTTCCGTATGGTCAATGGTAATGTACCCGAAAGTATCGTAATGTACGCCTATAATGCGGTTGCACCGAATAAGATCCGCTGCAATTATAGCATCGTCCGTTCCCATGGTAAAATTGTCTCCAATGGGCAAAACCGCAAAATCAAGTGGGTGGTATTTACCCAGCAGTTGCATATCCATTGTCAGTGCAGTATCTCCGGCAAAGTAAAAACATCCTTCGTTGCTTTCCACTACAAAACCACCCGGATTGCCCCCGTAGGTACCGTCCGGAAGTACACTGCTGTGTACCGCATTTACATATTTCACGGAACCAAAATCGAAGTTCCACTTGCCTCCGTGATTCATCGGATGGCCATTTTTCACACCTTGTGTTCCAAACCAACACACAATTTCGTAGTTGGATACCACAGTAGCACCGGTATTTTTTGCAATATACACGGCATCGGCTATGTGGTCTTCATGGCCGTGCGAAACCAGAATGTAGTCTGCTTTTACGGAAGATACATCGATATGTGCGGCCTTTTCATTGGGTGAAATAAAAGGATCAAAAAGCAAATGTTTGCCCTTTATTTCAACACTAAAACAAGCATGGCCGTAAAATGTAAACTTCATAACGCATTAACTTTATCTGGTTGAACAAATGAAGAACCGGAAGTTGCTCATGGCGTGTGGTGCAAAAAAACGAAACCGCTTTCAAGTGGATAAAGATACGAGGAATGCAAGCGGAAAAGAGGAAAACTTTTCACGATTTTTTAACAAAACCGGTTGCACTTCCGATCTAAGGTGGCGGTGCGTTTTTCTTTGATAACTTCCGGTAAAGTGGTTGCAATGCGAACGATTTCTCCAACACCCGTTATAAGGAAGTGCCAACGAATGCCCTTCGCATCCCCCATACGGGAGCTTCATGATCCGGTTGAGCAGGTTCTTTCCAGATTCTTTTTATGAAAGCGGGCAAGGCGGATCCGGAAATATTGCCACTGCTTTTTGGAAGAAAACGTTTTTCACCGGTTCAGTAAAACTTTTGCGTTTTCAATGGCCGCCACACTCAGTGTTTCTCCGCTCAACATTTTGGCAATTTCGTTCACACGATCTGTTTCCGACAGTATTTCTACCCGGGTCAGGGTGTTTTCGTTCGATAATTCTTTGTACACTTTCAGGTGATGGTCTCCTTTGCTGGCAATTTGTGGCAAATGCGTAATGCAAAGCACCTGCATGTTTTCAGCCATTTCTTTCATCATGTTGCCTGCCTTATTGGCCACATCGCCTGAGATCCCGGTATCAATTTCATCCAGAATAATGGTGGGCAAAGTTTTGATACCGGCCATCCATGCTTTGATGCCGAGCATCAGCCGGGACAGTTCGCCGCCTGAGGCGACTTTACTCAATTCTTTCAATTCACCTCCTTTATTTGCTTTAAAAAGAAATTGAACCCTGTCTTTGCCCTCGGGGCCAAAATCATCATGGGTATGGCATTTGATCTGCAAACGCGCATGAGGCATCGCCATCAATGCCAGCATACGGTGTACCTTTGTTTCAATTCCGGAAGTTGCTTTTCTTCTTTCCGAGGTCAATACGGCAGCGGCTTTGTCTAATTTTTTTTGAAGGGCATCAAAGTGGTCTTCGAGTTTCCGGATATCGGTTTCAATTCCGGTGATATTTTCAATTTTAGTTGCCAATTCTTCCCGGATGGCTATGAGTTCGGTGGTATGCCCCACCCGATGCTTGTTCATCAAACCATTCAACCGGTCGCTCCGGTCGCTCAGGTAAGCGATCCGGTCGGGGTCATACAAAATGCCCTCGTTTAATTCTTCCAATGCCCCGTTCAGGTCTTCCAGTTCAATATAAGCACTATCCATGCGTGTTTTCAGGCCTTCAATGGTGGTGTTGTAATGGGCAATTTTAGCCAGCGCATGCCTCAACTCGTACAGCATCTCCAACACATTGTTGTCGTTCTCTTTCAGGCCGTTTACGGTGTGGTGCAGTCCTTTTTTTATCTCTTCCGAATGGCTGAGGGTTTCCAACTCCTGTTCCAATGCATCTTCTTCGCCGGCAAGCAGTTTGAAGTCTTCCAGTTCTTGCAGTTGAAACCGGAAGTAGTCCTGATCCAACTTCGACTTTTTATCCGCTTCACGCAATGCAGCCAATTGCTCTTTCACGCTGCAATGTTCGGTGTAAAGTTTCCGGTATTCGAGCAAGCGTTTATCATTTCCGGCACCGGCATCTACCACCGTAAGTTGAAAATCGCTGTGGTTTACCGTTAAGGTTTGGTGTTGCGAATGGATGTCGACCAGTTGTTCCGTCAACGTTTTCAACTGATTCAGTGTAACCGGTGTATCGTTGATAAACGCACGGGTGCGACCCGATGGAGCGATTTCCCGCCGGATGGATGCAATGGGTTCGTAATCCAGGTCGTGCTTCCTAAAAAAATCGTTGATGGTGTCATTCCGATCAAGATCCGAAAGTTTAAAACTGCCTTCTACAATGCATTTTTTGCTTTTGTTTTTGAGTACCGTAGTATCGGCCCGTTCGCCAAGAATAAGGCCAAGTGCTCCGAGAAGAATGGATTTTCCGGATCCGGTTTCGCCGGTGATGGTTGTAAAGTTGGGCTGGAAATTCAACTCCAGCGATTCTATCAATGCGTAATTCTGTATGGATAAGGTCTGAAGCATACGCACAAAATTAAGGCCTGAGCCTTGTTCTTGGTGTTGTTTCTTCCCGAAAGTTATTCACAAAAAGAGCAAAAAAAGAATACCTCGTCTTACCTCTTGTTACTAAGGATCTTCTGATACTTGGAAAGGCGACTGGCATCCATCATCTTAAGCGTATTGAAAATACGGGTTTTTTCCTGCGGGTTGGCCACTTTATACAGGTTCACAATTTCATCGCTTTTTGCCTGAAACCATACTTGTAGGTTGTAGCTTCCGGGTCTTGCCTGGTGTACTTTTTTTAACGCTTCCAACGTTTCTGTGATCCCGGTACGTCCGCCGTCAATATCATCGTAAACCTTATCGAATCCGGTACGGTGGTAAGTATAGTAGGCCAAACGCAAAGGCTTGAACTGGCGGTGCAGGTAATTATCGATCAACCAATAGCGGTTTTGGGATCCTTCGTGTGCTTTCCACCCCGACTCGGGGGCACTTTGAGCATTGTTCACAATTTGTTGTGCTTTTACCAGATAAGGCGTTCCGCCCTCCATGGAGTAAGAATCGTAATCCAATCCGATAATGTAATACGCATAAAACGCCAATACCGATGATAAATTGGAACGGTGTTGGTCGGGTGTAAACTGAAGTGTGGCATTTTGAAGATAACGGAAGTTAAAATTATTGTCTTTCACCTCCATCATCTTTGATTGGTAATCGGATTTAAAAACAGGACGCGAGGAAGTGACCTGGATGTTGCCTTTAAAAACATCGTTTTGTGGCCGGTCGGTAATGGTAATAAGGATGGTACATTCGATGCGTTCTTCGAGTTTGAATTTATCGCCTGTCCATCTGGTGTTGTTCATAAACTCAAAAACAGCACTTTGCAGATCTTCGTACACCTGGGTGTTGCTTCCCTGAACCGTAGGACTGATTACCTTCACCTGGCATTTGAGTTCCTGGGCCTGAACCGCTCCTGCTATCGCCGCAAAGGCGAAAAATGCAACTAATTTCCTCATAGCAAAATTTCCATCACAGCCGAAAGCAGATCACGGGCCACTTCCGGCTTCGATTTTAACTCAAAACTAGTGAATTTATTGCTTTTGTGAATAAAGCTCACTTTATTGGTATCGTGTCCAAAACCAGCCCCTTGGTCCTGCAACGAGTTCAGCACGATCATATCCAGGTTTTTTGCATGCAGTTTTTTCCGGGCATTTGCTTCTTCATCGTTGGTTTCGAGTGCAAATCCTATCAAGATCTGTTTTGCTTCTTTTTTTTGTCCTAACGTTTTTAATATATCGGTGGTCGCTTCCAGCTCCAGCAATAAAAACGGATCTTTCTTTTTTATTTTGGTTCCGGCGGTTGTTTTGGGGCGATAATCTGCCACCGCTGCACTGAGTATGCCCACAGCTGCATCCGGCCAATGTTGCAAACAAGCATGCAACATTTCCCGCGCCGATCGTACATCGATGCGTTTTATACCGGAATGCTTGGTTTGCAAGTGTACCGGGCCGGTAACCAGCACCACTTCAGCTCCTAGTTCTGCTGCTGCTTCGGCAATGGCAAACCCCATTTTTCCGGTCGATCGATTTCCGATAAAGCGTACCGGATCGAGGGCTTCATGGGTAGGACCGGCAGTGAGCAGGAACTTTTTATCCTTTAGCGGTTGATCCTGAGCCAGGTCATCTGTAATCAATGCGGTTATTTCATGCGGTTCTGCCATGCGTCCTTCTCCCACCAGGCCACTGGCCAGTTCTCCGCTTCCGGGGCGGATAAACCGGTTTCCGAAACGTTGCAGTTGGCGGATGTTTTCCTGAACAGCCGGGTGTTGGTACATATCGAGGTCCATGGCCGGAGCAAAATACACCGGACACCGGGCCGAAAGGTATACGGCAAGCAACAGATTATCGGCCTGGCCGGATGCCATTTTAGCCAACGTACTGGCAGTAGCCGGTGCAATAATCATGAGATCGGCCCACAGCCCCATTTCTACATGATTGTTCCATTCGCCTGATCCAGGATCGGAAGTAAAACTCGAAACAACGGGATGTTTGCTGAGCGTAGCAAGGGTAAGCGGAGTAATAAAATCAAACGAGGCCGGTGTCATCACTACTCTGACACTGGCCCCTTTCTTTATCAGTTCTCTGACAAGGAATGCCGATTTATAAGCGGCAATACTACCCGTTACACCGACAAGAATATGCTTGCCGTGCAACATGCTTAACTTTTTTCTTCTTCGACTTTATCTGCGGTCGCATCTATAAATGCACTCGGGTTCCGCCAGTACGTTCCTCCTTCAAGGTATTCGTGTACCGCAATGGCCACTGGCTTTGGAAGACGCTCGTAGAATTTTGAGATCTCAATTTGCTCCCGGTTTTCGAAAATCTCTTCAAGGTTGTCTGTACTGGAAGCAAACTCAGCCAGTTTGGCGGTGAGTTCTTCTTTCATTTCCCGGCTAATCTGGTTGGCTCTTCGGGAGAGGATATTCAATGTTTCGTAGATATTTCCCGTGTTATCGGCCAAGGAGTTGGGATCACGGGTAACCGTGGTTCTCGAAGCATTGGTATTTTTAAAATTGACGCCCATTGTTAGTCAGGATTTACATTTTTCCAATTCCTTATCCGCATCCATTCTGATGCGTTCCACCTCTTTGTTATAAGGGCTTTCTTTAAAGGAGGCGACAAATTTACGATAAGAATCCAGAGTATCCTCAAGCCGGTCCTCTTTTTTTTCCTCAATGCTGTTGATAGCCAACAAATAGCTGGCCTTTAAAGAGAGAAATAGTATTTCTTCTTTATACTTGGAGTTAGGATATTCCCGAAGGGTATTTTTAAAGGCTGCCGCTGCTGCCTTATAGTTTCCTGTCTTATAATAATGTTTGCCATGATTATAGGATTTCACTTCCAACTTTTCACGCAAGTTATCAATCAGTTGGTTACAGGTATCCAGGCGTTCACTCCCAGGGTAACGGTTGATAAAAATTTGCATCTCTTCCATTGCCCGGTAGGTGTTGGTTTGGTCAAGCGAAGGTTTGGGAGAGTTTTTATAATGGCACAGCGCTGCCATAAAAGCACACTCTTCGGCATGCTGACTGGTAGGGTAGGTATTTGTAAATTGCTTGTAATGGTAGCCTGCCAGATGGTAATCTGCTACTTTGTAGTATGCCGTGGCATAGTAGTAATATACTTTTTCAGCTTTGTTTAACCCTCTCCAGAGGGTAAGCAATTCTTCGAAAAGCGGTATGGCTTTAACGTATTGCTCCGCCTGATAATATCCGATGGCTTTTTCGTATTTGTAATTCAGGTCTTTGCTTTTCAAAACCTTGTTATATCCGTCACATGCAGTCATCAAAATCGGGATAACCAGTATCGGTAGCGACTTTAAGAGTTTTACAAACATTGCGCAAAGATAGGCAAAAATACGATGTATGAGCATTGAATGGTTGCCCTTACAAACGAGGTTCTGCGGATAAAATTACCCTGTGAATTTGGGTATGGGAAATCTATGGCTTAATTTTGCGGCTTTCATTTTAAACAGGTCCGATCGTTCTGTCGTTTGCTTTTGCAACAATGGTGAAAGGCAGTTTTCTATATCCAAATGTATACCCAACAATAAATACAGCCAATATGGTCGATATTTTTGATAAGATCAGTGAAAACCGGGGAGCGCTGGGACAGTATTCCCAAGATGCGCATGGTTACTTCACATTTCCCAAACTCGAAGGCGAGATCAGCAACTACATGACTTTTCGTGGCGAGAAATGCCTTGTTTGGAGCATCAATAATTACCTCGGACTGGCCAACCATCCTGAAATTCGTAAAGCCGATGCAGAAGCTGCTGCCGAATGGGGGCTTGGTTATCCTATGGGTGCCCGTATGATGTCCGGACAAACCCGTTACCATGAACAACTGGAGGAAGAGTTGGCCAATTTCCTGAGCAAAGAAGATGCTATTCTTTTGAATTTCGGTTATCAGGGCATGCACTCTGCCATTGATGCTTTGGTAGACCGCAACGATGTAATCGTTTACGATTCCGAAAGCCACGCTTGTATTCTTGATGGTGTACGGTTACACCAGGGAAAACGTTTTGTATTTGTACACAACGATGTTGAAAGTTGTGCCAAACAACTGGATCGTGCAACCAAATGGGTTGCCAATACCGATGGGGGTATTCTTCTGATCACCGAAGGGGTATTCGGAATGGCCGGCGACCAGGGAAAGCTCAAAGAGATCGTGGCACTCAAAGAGCAATACAGTTTCCGTTTGTTGGTAGATGATGCCCACGGTTTTGGAACACTGGGTACAACAGGTGCCGGTGCCGGTGAGGAACAAGGTGTTCAAGATGATATTGACCTTTACTTCGGTACTTTTGCCAAGTCGATGGCTTCCATCGGTGCATTTATTGCAGGCAACGAAAATGTGATAGACTACCTCCGGTATAACATCCGCTCCCAGATCTTTGCAAAATCCCTTCCCATGCCCTTGGTGATAGGAGGCTTAAAGCGCCTGGAGATGATCAGAACACATCCGGAGTTCAAAGAAAACCTCTGGAAAGTGGCCATTGCTCTTCAGAACGGCTTAAAAGAACAAGGGTTCAATATCGGGGAAACCAATTCGTGCGTTACTCCGGTAATCCTGAACGGCTCCCTTGCCGAAGCCACCCATATTACTTACGATCTGCGTGAAAATTACAACATCTTCTGTTCTGTGGTGCTTTATCCGGTAGTTCCGAAAGGTACGATCATACTGCGCCTTATCCCAACAGCAATTCATACCATGGAAGACGTTCAGTATACCATTGAAACGTTTGCCAAAGTACAGGAAAAACTCAAAGCCGGCGAATACGAAAGCATGAGTTTGGCGAAATTTTAGATGCTTAGTGCGCCAAACTTATCAACCTATTGGTTAGCATAGTATGTTGTTTCCCGCTCCGCGGCTTTTTTCAGACTTGATCTGAAAAAACGTAGGAACTAAATTTCCTCATACATCATAAAAAAGGCCATTTTCCGTGAAGTGGCCTTTTTTAGTGGATGTGTGTCCGGCATGAACAATGGCTTTAGACACCCGGTAACGGTAAACTTCGTGTTATGTTTGGCTAAAAACATCCCTATTTCAAAACAGTGGTTCAGGATGGTAATAAATGCAATTGTGTATATTTATTAGTTCACCTGCAATGCGAAAAAACTTTAAAGTAATACTGAACTGCGACAAGTTATGGCGAACTAAGCCTCGATT
>CALLUQ010000002.1 GCA_938010565.1 uncultured Flavobacteriales bacterium | reverse complement strand
GTACATGACAAAAATTAACTCCTTGAAAGTCAATAAATTTATTGTTGAAAAAGATTATAAAATGTGTTAATTTCCAGAATGTTATAAAAATAATCATCCTTTACCCCAGTGAGGAAAGCCAATGCTTGTACTAAAAGTACGGAATTGGCAGCAGCTCTCAACATGCAACTTAAAGGAAAGTCAGATTTGGCACGGGTAAAACGGATATCGCCGGTGGTGTGCTCTCTGTACAAAGTACAAGCCATTACCTTTGATAAACGGGGCAACGCCTTTGATTCCTTTGCTCAATCCGGCTCATCATGAAGACGAATTCAGCGTTTTATTGCGGATGATCCTTTGGATCCGGATTGGATTTCCGAACGGATCTTTACCTTGTTGCCTGAACAAAACAAGGTAAAGCAGACCATTGATCGTACCTATTGGAGATTTGGCTGTATAGCGTATAGATATCCAGATCTTCATGCTCGGGGCGGTTTATCGGGGAATGGCTTTCCCTTCGCTATTTATTATATTGAAAAAGAGGCAATTCCAATGGTGCAGAACGAATAGACCTGATCTTAAACAAACCCTGGTATGATCTGGCATCGTTCTGTCGGATATGAAACAGATCAATCAGTGGTGCCAAGAACACTTTCTCCTATTTCCAAAAAAAATTCGGAAAACCATTTGGTTCTAAAATAATAAAAATGTAAATTGCCCGTTATTGAGTACATAACCCTTAAACCCAAAGCATCATTTTAACCCCATAAACTAAGAATTTTCATCCTTCGGTATCGATTACCCTCTATTTCTTTTGTATGACTTTCCTGTTTTGGGTTAAAAGTAAATTTTAACACATGACCTTTAGTACATGACAAAAAAATGATTTCTTGAAAATCAATACGTTTACTGTTGCAAAATTTTATAAAAATTCATTGATTATCAGTCTTTTATAAAATATAGTAATCAATTAACCCCAATAAAGAAAACCAATGCTTGCACTAAAAGTGCGGAATTGACAGCGATTCTCAACATACAACTTAAAGGAAAGTTACATCTGGCACAGGTATAAAATTGTACTGCTGGTAATGACTGCTTTTGTTTGGTGCTACAAGGTGGAGATATACCTGTATCAGATATCAGACCTGTAAAGATTAAAAAGCATGGAAGAAGAACAAGAACGCTATTCAAATATAAGATGGATTATATTACTAGTTATCTGATAAATGCATATGAATAAATGAAAATAAATATAATAAAATGATTATCAGCTTATAGCTTCGATTCTCTGATGAAGTAAAAACTATTATAAGTGTAGTATAATAATATTATTAATAAAAAGGCGATAACAATGGCAGATGATAATAAGAAAGTATCCGGTAAAATTGTAGATAAATTTGGCGTAGGCCAGAAAGGCTTACTGGTAAAAGCATTCAACAAGAACCTGACAAGTGTTACCCAATTGGGTGCTACCACTACTACCGATGCTTCGGGCAATTATTCCATTACCTATACCCAAACTGAGCTGAACCCTTTCGGAAAAATATCGGCAGACCTTCTGGTCAGGGTATTTGACGATAGCGGGGAAACCGAAGAACAAGTAGCGGAGTCCCCTGTCATACTTCAGGCGGGAGTAGATGAGGTTGTCAATTTGACCACAGCAGGAGAAGATTTTGTAGGCATATCGGAATTCAATTTGCTACGCGATAAAATTACACCTTCATTATCCAAAATAGATATCAATGCGATAGATCCGCAAGGAATGGCCGTATTGGCATCCGGCATTGATACGGACGTATATTATGTAAACCTGTTTGTTAAGTCGAAACAGCTTGTCAGCGAGATAAGCATTTATCCCGAAGACTCCGATGATGACATCAAAACGCACGAGGTCTTGTACGGGCTGTTAAGGTTTGACTTGCCAACAGATTTTCCGAAGTTGTTAAAAATTTCCGAAAGCAGGAAGACGCAGGCTATTACAACAACAGCGGCTTCGAATATTATCAACAAAGAAATCGAAAATGATATTCCTGCTATTCTTGATGCATTTAGAACACTGCTAATAGAGGTAGCACTGGATACCGATAGCTATCTGGCTGACTTACTTACCATAGCCGGGATTGACACTACCCTACAAAAAGCCTTTTATACGGAATACCTAAGCAATGGTGATTTGGGAGAAGGTTTTTGGACACACATAGAAGCGGAGGGGATTCTGACAGCAATTCAAAGGGATGCTGTCAAGCAGGTTTTTCAGCTGAGTGCTATTACTCAAAAACATCTCCCGTTGATCTCAATACTTCACCCCGGTATTTCATCAATAGAAGACCTGACGGGCTATACGCGTGCCGACTGGCTTGGATTTATCAATCAGGCCGGGGTGGGACTGCCTAATTATCCGGAAGATGAGCTGACTCCCGAACTCATCGATGATTATGCAGATGCCTTATTGCTGGCAGTCGCTGATTCGTTTCCGGGAAGCTTGTATGTCAAATTATTATCTCCGGATAATGCCGGTCCGGCACTGTTGGATTTTGCCGACAACAACCCAACCTATGATATTAGCAACACCAGCCCGGTAAAATACATTCATGACAACCCGGAGGCACTAACGGGACTGGCGAACCCTGACCAAAGTGTGAAAGAACTGCACAGAGCCAAGCGTTTGTTTCACCTGACCGGAAACTACGACAAAGCAGCAACAAGCAAAGTATTGGCAGACAATGAATTGGACTCAGCCACAAAAATCACTTCCCTTGGCAAGCGAACCTTCGTGAAAAAATATGCAGCACAGTTGGGAGGAATAAAGGAAACAGAAAAAATATACAATACAGCGGTGAAAAGAGCCGCGGCAAGTGTTGCGTTATTGGCAACATATAATTCGGGTGTAAATACGTTGTCCACCAATGTTTTTCACGATGGGCCGGACATCAGCCAAAACACACTGCCGGATCTGGAAAAACTATTTGGATCCCAGGACTTTTGCGATTGCGAACATTGTCGCTCTTCCTTTAGTCCGGCAGCTTACCTGGTCGATGTTCTGACATTTATCAGAAATGCCGAAAATGTATCTCCTGATGCACAATCCCTTTCCGCATGGAACTATTTAAAGGCAAGAAGGCCGGAGTTTGAAGAAATCGAACTTACGTGTAAAAATACGAACACAACCCTGCCATACATCGACCTGGTCAATGAAGTACTGGAACATGCCGTATCCCCCTCCACCGGAACAATTGATCGCCAGACAGAGGGTACATCGGAACTCCTGCTTGCCGAACCGGACCATATTAACACGGGGGCTTACGATATTCTTGCCCAGGCCGAATACCCCTGGAAATTGCCTTTTAACTTGTGGAATGAAGAAGCGAAAGTTTATTTAAACCAGCTCAAAATTGACCGGGCGGATCTCATTAAGGCTTTCGAAAAAACTACTGAAACCACTGAAACGACTATCGCAACGGCAGCAGTTTATCTGGGAATCTCATCAAAAGCCCTGGACATCATTACCGATACATCCAATACGTTAAATGCTTATTACGGTGGAACTATAGCTGCAGAGCTACAACACATCCCCACGTTATTGGAAAAAGCAGGATTGGATTACCAGAATTTGCTGGCATTGCTCGAAACGCAGTTTATCAATCCCGGGGAAAAGAAAATCACCTTTACTCCATCTGCTTCCTGTTCACTGGACAATGCCTCTATTGATATCTCAGACACAGAGCTAAGAAAACTGCATCGCTTCAGCAGGCTACAACACATACTCGGCTGGTCAGCCAAAGAGCTGGATATGGCAATTACTGCTTTCAATGCCCCTAATATCAATGATACTTTCATTATTCAACTCTCAGGGATCAAGCGGCTTGAAAAACAATTCGGACTAGCCCCTGCCGAATTATTGACGTGGTACAATCGACTATCAGACAAACACTATGAGGAAGGTGCTTCCCAATACGAAGAGATATTCCTGAACCATGCGTCCATTTCAGCTTCCGGAACAGATGTGAAAAATATATTTGAAGCCGCTGATGACCAGCCGGTAGAGCTTTTGGCGGCAGGGGAACTCAATAGTGTCCATGCTTCTGTAGTACTGGGTGCATTGCGCATCAAAGCACAAGATCTAATGCTGCTGCTCGAAGAAGAATTGCCATCGGGAAGTGCCAATAAAGAGGAACTGGCAAATCTATATCGAATAGCTTCTTTTGCAAGAACTATGCGGTTGAAAATTGCCGATTATTTTTTGTTGAAGAAAATAATCGGCATCTCCCCTATTTCTACCGTAAACAACTTGGTGGATACCGATCATACTATTCGGTTTATTGAGAGCTTATCCATTTTTGAAAACGCTGACATATCACCAGCCTCTCTGGGCTATTTGTTTTACGATACGATCACCCGGCCATTTTCAAATGCCGCAGATGCTAAATTAGCCGCTGAACTGACAGGTGTACGACAAGTGACACAAAATAAACTGGCAGATAAAGGAATCACAGCGATCAATTCCAGGGAAACACTGCTAAATTCCTTTTTACTGTTGTTGGACGAAGACCTTTCCATAAGATCGGTAGATATTATAGAAGATACCACCATCACCAATGCCGAAGTCTTCATTGATCAATATTGGATCGCGACCGGGCATATTTCCGGAATAACGGCTGGGGATATTTTAAACACTATTTCCGGGCAAATTGACCTGCCAGGCAGGTATACTTACGTTGTTACACTATTATATCCTCAACTGGCGGATATTCTGTCACTGCACAACGAAGCCAATCAATATTTGGCGGAAGCGTATTCTACAACTTCCGAACGGATGGCCTCATTGCTGGCGTTAGCGCTAAAAGACCCGTCAAATCCCGATGCTACGGCTCTGAGCCTGTTTACCAGGGCTGATTTTGTGTTCAACACGGACGAGATCGGCAATACAGATGCGTTTACCAATCATTTTTTCATACTTAAGCAGCTATTGAAAATAATCGTTGTTGTTGAAAAACTGAATATACAAACCGAAGACATCAACTTCGTATTAAATAGTATTGCTTCCACCGGTTGGTTTGATCTCCGGTCATTTCATACGGCCAACGCTGTTGACAACATCGAGGCCTTTACCGCATTAATACAAGCCTTTGACCTGGAAAAGCAATACGCTGTAAAAGATGGTTTTTCCGTGGTGAAAATGCTAAAAAAAACCAACGAAAATGAATCTGAACCTGAAGCCAGCGATTGGCAACTGATGGCGGAAAGTACCGGATGGAATATTGCAGATATAAACTACCTGATCAACACACATTTTACAATCACGGACTTCAGAAATGAGCAATGGGTAGTATCATTAAGCAAGGTGCTTTCCATTACAGGTGCCCTTGGTGCCAGCCCACATCAGGCACTGGGCTGGACGGGGATCGATGTGAGTGCCGACCAGGCACAAGAACTAAGGCTGGCAGTAAAAGCAACTTACTCACGATCTGCCTGGATAAAAATAGCCGCAGAACTCCGGGATTTTTTACGCATAAAGCAACGCAATGCCTTAACCGCTTACATTATTCACCACAACACCCATGGAATAACAAACCCCGATGACCTGTATGCTTACTATTTGATTGATCCGGAAGTAGCCCCCTGTGTCATCACTTCACGCATCAAACTGGCCATATCATCCGTCCAGTTATGGGTGCAGCGGATCCGAATGGATCTGGAGCCTGCGATCCTGTTTTCTCAGGAAGACCTGGATGAATGGAACTGGAGAAAAAATTATCGGGTATGGGAAGCTGCAAGAAAAATATTCATATATCCTGAGAACTGGATCGAACCCGAGCTAAGGGATGACAAATCCCCTTTTTATGAGGATATGGAAGACGAGTTGCTTCAGGAAGAAACTACCGCTGAAACAGCAGAAAAGGTCTACCTGAACTATTTGAATAAGCTGGATGAAGTAGCTCACCTGGAAATAGGCGGTCTTCACAAAGAAGAGGACAACAAGGTATACCACGTATTCGGACGAACCAGAAACTCTCCACATATCTATTACTACCGCAGATGGGAAGATGGCTTTCGCTGGACAGCCTGGGAAAAACTGGATCTGGATATCGAAGGCGAGCACCTCATACCAGTGATATTCAACAGGCGCCCGATGCTTTTTTGGCCTATTATGAATGAAAAAGCGGTGGAGCCTACACAAGACGATCTCAACAGTGACACTCCTAAGCTCCCCGTTAAAAAAATAGAGGTTCAAATGGCTTACAGTGAGTTCAAAAACAATAAATGGCAGCCTAAAAAAATCTCAAAGAACCGGTTGCTTTCACAAGCAAAAGCCCAAACCCAGGACTTTTTCTTTAAAACGTTTATGGATGAAGAAGGGCTCTCCATAGATACCTATATCAAACGGGCATCACCCTCAGATTATGCTTCGGCCGGAAGATTTTTCCTCAATAATTGCACGGCAGAAATAGAAACCAAACCCGATGCTAAAACTACCCTCCCTGCGGAGTTTATCGTTTCGAATAGTGAACGAAATTTTATGAAAACCTATCAAAACGAAGGAGGTAATCATTTGGCAATTACGGAAAAATTGCTGATGACAGCGGATGATTATGACTTCGTAAAAAAACTAAATAAAGACATCTTTACAGATGAAGTACTAGCTTCGATGACGACTAAAAGCATCAAAACCACTAAAAGGAAGATTTTAGGAAAAACCCCTACATTGTTCAAAATCACTTACCCGATATCCGGTCAGGATTTGCTGTCTTCCAAGCCATTCTTTTACGAAGATAAGCAACGAACATTTTTTGTGGTCCCGGAGGGAAACTTCTTTATGAGGCAAACTGTCATAGATGCAAAACCAATAGTCCTCATAAACGAGGCCGACAAACCTACTGAGTACCCGTCCCCAACAGACGATATCGCCATATCGGAAAACGAAAATACCATTCCAAGCCTGGGTGATGAAAATTCATACATCAATTCCGGTGGCGGCAATGGCGGGATACTGTCTAAAGAAGGGAGCTCAACAACCTCCAAGTAATATTTTTTATAAAAACCAAACACATCAAAAATGCCCATATTCCCTAAAATAGAAAAACTGGATAATAGCACCACTACTGATTATAGAAAGAGATTAGTAAAAGACTATGTGGAAAAGGACCTGGAAAAACCTGCCGATCCTATTGATATTAAGCGTTGGTACAATCAGCATTTGAATCATGCTCCAATAGAAAAGAAACCGGAATATCGAAGGTACGCTTTTTATTCTTTCTATCATGCACAGGTGTGTACGATGATCAAACAACTCAACCGCTATGGCATTGACGGGCTGCTGGATCCGACAGACGACACCGAAGAAGGGCAGAATTTGCTTCGACAGCAAGCTGTAAATGACCATTTCAATTTTCAAGCAACGTACGCACCGGTAGTAAATGTTGTTAAGGAACAACACCCGAAAGAAGGCTTTGATTTTGATTTTGACTCGCCTTATGGGATTTATAACTGGGAACTATTTTTCCATGCTCCTTTAACTATTGCTATCAAACTCTATCAAAATCAAAAATTTGAGGAGGCTCAAAAATGGTTTCACTATATTTTCAACCCTACAGAAACACAGGGCGAAGCCCCTTCCCGGTACTGGAAGATCAAACCTTTTTACGACTATCATGGGGAGAATACCATTGCTAAAGCAGAAGAAAAGCTGAAAGGGGAAGATGTCGCTTTCAAACGCCAACTGGATCAATGGGTAAAAACACCGTTTCAGCCACATGCAATCGCAAAGATGAGGACCGTGGCGTACATGAAGACGGTGGTGATGAAATACCTCGATAATTTGATCGCCTGGGGAGATGCACTGTTCAGAAGGGATACGATCGAATCCATCAATGAAGCGACTCAGTTGTATGTATTGGCAGGGCAGATACTGGGCCCCAAACCTGTTAGGGTGGCCAAAGAGGAACCCCAGGTGAAAAAAATCAAAGAGGTATTGGCTGATTTGGAAAGCGATGAAAACAATATTCTGGTGGAACTGGAATCAAGTATCCAAAGCCTGGATACCGAACTCCACGAAGATCCCGGCCAGGGCATCAATAGCCTAAACAGCATTTTGTACTTCTGTACTTCGCCGAATGATAAGCTGCTGGGGTATTGGGATACCGTAGCCGACCGGTTGTTTAAGATCCGCAATTGCCAGAATATAGAAGGTATCACCCGCTCGCTGGCACTTTTTGCCCCTCCGATCGACCCGGCTTTATTGGTAAAAGCGGCAGCAGCAGGCTTGGATCTGGGAACCGTATTGAACAGCATTTCCGGGGCTTCGCTGCCTTGCTACCGCTTCAGGTACCTCGTGCAAAAGGCACTGGACCTGGTCAATGATGTAAAAGCCCTGGGTGGCGCACTACTGGCTGCCCTGGAAAAGAAAGATGCCGAAGAATTGTCCTTACTCCGGGCAGGCCAGGAGGCACAGGTGCTCAAAGCCGTACGTGAAGTACGCAAGCAAAACATCAAGGAAAGTGCGGAAAATATAGCCTCCCTCGAAATCGCCAAAGAACTCGCGCAGACCCGGCAAAAGTACTACAACAGCAGAAAGTACATGAATGCGCATGAAGAGAAGCAGTTGAAGAAGATGGGGAAGGCTATGGCTTTTCAACAAACTGCGAATATCTTAAGTAATTTAAGGGTTGTATTAGCAGCATTACCTGACATTGACATTGGTGCTGCTGGAATATCCAGCCCTATGTTTAAAGTAAGTTATGGTGGTGCCCAATTAAGTGCGACTGGAGATGCCGCAATTGTTGCACTATCAGCATTATCAGCCATAGAAAGCCACGGAGCATCCAAAGCAGGCATCAAAGGCGGGTACGACCGAAGAAAAGACGACTGGGAGCTACAGGCCGACCTGGCAACTCAAGAAATAGCCCAGGTTAAGAAACAACTGACCGGTGCCGAAATACGACTGGCCGTTGCAGAACAAGAGCTTCAAAACCATGATTTGCAAACAACACATTCGCAGGAAGCAGAAGCCTTTATGAAAGACAAATACACCAATAAAGACTTGTACAACTGGATGATTACCCAAACCTCAGGTTTGTATTTCCAAAGCTATCAGCTGGCTTATGATGTTGCCCGTATGGCGGAGCAGGCTTTCCGTTATGAGCTGGCCAACCATGATACTTCATTTATTCAATTCGGACATTGGGATAGTTTGAAAAAAGGCTTGTTGTCAGGGGAAAAACTTCAGGCAGATATCCGCAGGATGGAAATCGCCTACATCGAACAAAACAAACGTGAATATGAACTCACAAAACATATTTCATTGAGCTTACTGGCTCCGGAACAATTGGTGGCCCTACGCACCCGTGGTGTATGTGACATTTACATTCCCGAGGTGCTTTTTGACCTGGATCATCCCGGGCAGTACATGCGTAGAATAAAAACAGTAAGCCTCACGATCCCAAGCATTACCGGGCCCTATACCAATGTCAATGCAAAGTTGACATTATTATCGAGCCGGACACGTAAAACAAATGGCCTGGAAGGCAGCAATTACGCTTATGCTGATGAGAACGATACGCGTTTTAACTACAATGCGGGAGGCATACAGTCCATCGCTACCAGTAGTGGGCAAAATGATGCCGGGATGTTTGAGCTGAATTTTCAGGACGAACGTTATTTGCCTTTTGAGGGAGCGGGAGCTGTCAGTAATTGGAGACTGGAGTTCTCCGATGAGTATCGCCAGTTCGACTATGATACGATCGCGGATGTAGTGATCCATATGAACTATACCGCCCGTGAAGGAGGAGAGGCATTAAAGACCGCTGCCAATAATTCGATCAAAAACGGGTTGAATGTATTTGCCGATCAGCTATCGGGATCAGAGCAAGGCATGCAACGTGTCTTTAGCTTAAAGACGCATTTTCCCAACGCACTGTACCAACTGTTGCAGCCGATCCCGGAAGTCACCTATCAGGAAGCAACGATCGATGTAAAACCCATGCATTTTCCTCACTTCCTGGTAGATAAGGGGCTTTCATTATCCGGGAATATGGTCGTGATGGTGCAAGTCAAAAACCAAAGCTTTGACCCATTGCCAATTAACGTAAGCCTGACAGGTGCAATAGCAGGGTCAGTTGAGCCAGTTGAGGAAGTCGGGGAAGATGTCGCTCCATTGGTGAAAAATGATGCCGTTGCACCATTGCATTATGCCTTATTACAAGCACCGGCAAGTACCCCAACGGATCAATGGACGCTGCGCTTTGATGATACGGATTTGGCCACCAAACTCAATAGTGCAGAGGTTGAAGACATCCTTTTGATGATAAACTACACGGTGGATTAATTAGGGCCTGCCCATAAAGTATTAAAACAATAATAATCAACAAATTGCAAGATTTTTTTTGATCATTTATCTTATCTTGAATAAAATAAGAAGAAAATGGAATAAGTGAATGAGATCTTAAGTTGGATAGGGGGTAATTTTCTGAAATTTAAAAGCAAATCCCTGACTTTACAGACAGGCTCTAATTAGGTTATAGTGTATCCTACAACTAGGCTCTTGGGTGACGGAGTTAGTGTGTCCGACCAGATTTTTTACAAATGAATCATCGTTTAATTGAGGGCAAAATATAAAACAGAACTGTGAGCGAGGGAAGAGAGTGCAGATACGATTTCTGTAACGATAAAAACCAAGATTCGGCCTGCACTCTTTTTTATTGACGTTGCATTTATGTTACTATTTTACAATAGGATATTGCTAAAAATAAAAACTACCACCTTCTGAAACAGGCATCAGTAATAAAAAAAAGAAACGATATAAATTAAACAACTCTTCACATCTGTTTTTTTTATAATAAAGTTAGGTTGGTTAGCGGAAGAATGGGAAGCCATCCGCTCCTTTAGGGTGGCTTTCCTTCTTTTTACCCAACAAGGTACGATAGACTGAAAAATATATTCCTTAAAACTGCCCACCCAATCGATTGATTTTGGTGTGCCTGATCTGATTTATAAATGCAAAAACAATCGCTATGATTATCATCACAATAATATAAAATTGCTTACCGTGACCGTGCCTAGTGAAACACAAGTCGTATCCCTCTTAGAATGAGGCGATGGAAAATGTCCGGCGGCCTTTTCAAACAAGCTGGCTGGCTGGCTAGCTTTCTCTGAAGTAAACAAACTGAAACTACCTGATAAGCTGAGGTAGTCTAACAAACAAAATATGACAAGCAAAAACACCCTAAAAAGCCACACGAAGTACTGGAAAAATATCCGCTGCTCGAAAGCTTTATAAAAGAAGGGAGAACCTGTTTGCGCCAACAGCACCTGCAAACCATACAACGCCATGCCTCCGGAGAGGCCATGAAACACATTGCGCCTCCATGAACCTTACCTACTCCACCGCATCGGCTTACTACCGGGGCCGCCTTCAGTGCATTGCCCGGCTTTTGTTCGATTTCCGGTATCGTACTTTTTTAATGTATAAAGAATTGGAAAAGATGGAATTGGTAGATCCGTTTTCTTCCGACCAAAGTGAGTGGTAGGGGCTCGAATCTTCGGGAAGGTATGCCATATACCTCTCGGATGCCGAACTGCTGGAATGGCTGGTGGAAGCAGGTAATTTGCTCAAGATCAAATCGTCGGAGATGAAAAAAACAAGAAACCGCAGCATATCGGTGGCACTGCATTTTGTTCCGGACGATCCGTTGGTAAAAGCAGGGAATAATCTGAATTTTTAGTTTTATTTCCGGTTTGTGAAGCAAAAGGGAAAAGAAAACAAAGAGGATCCCCGTAGATCAAATCGGTACAGATGCATTTTATTGCCCCAAAAATGCTTAATATTAAACCCCTTCATTGGGTCCGGGTTATGGAAAAACAAGCACTGGCACTTTTTGATTTTGATGGCACTTTGACCACCAGGGATACCATGTTTGAATTTATCGCTTTTACCCACGGTAAAAAAGCCCTTCGGAAAGCCCTTGCTCAACAGTTTTTTACGTTAGTGATGATGCAGGCCGGATGGACAAAAGCACAACATGCCAAAGAGAAGTTGCTAGCGCATTTTTACAAAGGAAGGCTAAAAACGGAAATGTTGGAGTTGGGGCAACGGTTTTGTGAAACCTGCATTCCTGAATTATTGAAGCCCGAAGCCCTTAAAAAATTGCGGTGGCACCGGGAAGAAGGACACCAGGTGTTGGTGGTTTCCGCTTCTTGTTCGGAATGGATACAAGCCTGGTGCGATGTGCAATGCCTGCCCTTGCTCTCTTCTCAGATGGCTTATGGTCCCCATGGTTTTACAGGTGTGTTGGCAGGAAAAAACTGCAACGGAGAGGAAAAAGTGAGACGGATTAAGGCCTACCTCCGTAAAGTACCATTGGGTACCGTTTACGCCTACGGCGATTCCAAAGGCGATAACGCTATGCTGGCATTTTCCGAACGGCCTTTTTATCGTTGTTTCCAATAAGTGAAGTATGAAACGTTTAAAAACCACGTTGGTCGGTTTGATCGCTCCGGAAAACCGGTGGTTCAATATGCTGGCCATTTTACTGGCCGGCCTCCGATTGCTTCATTTTGGTGAGTTGATCGATGGCCCTCATACATGGCGCCAATGCGATACGGCCCATTTCATCCGAGATTTTTATAAAAATGGCATCGACCTGCTCCATCCTTCTGTTTGTTGGATGGGCGGCTACGGCACAATCATTCTGGAGTTCCCTTTACATGAGGCCATAGCGGCTGTTCTTTACTGGCTTTTTGGCGAAAGCCACATTTGGGCCCGTTGGGTTACGATGGTATTTTTTCTGATCTCGGCCATTTATCTGTTCAAAATAATACAGCATTTGAGCGATCGGTTCACAGCGCAAATGGGCACACTCATTTACCTGGCTATGCCTTTGTCGCTGTATTACTCCAGGGCGATACACATTGATTTTATGGCAGTCGGGTTGGGGCACATGGCGCTGTGGTATTTTCTGTTGGGCATAGAACGAAGATCGGGTAAACTGCTGCTCATCGGGAGCCTGATCGCCGTTCCGGCTTTTCTTACCAAAGCTCCTTACTTGTTTTATTTTGTTTTTCCTTTGATATGGTGGACCACACGTCACAAAAGCTGGGGTTTCATCTTGAAATGGAGCCCGGTATTAGGGCTTCCGATCGTTGTTTTTTTAGGGTGGATAGGACACACCAAAACCATCAACAGCCTTGCCCCCGATTGGTATTTTATACCGGGTTATCACAAGTTCACAGCCATGTCCGGATGGTATTTTGGCTCGTTGGAACAGCGGCTTGATCCCGAAAATTGGCACCTCCTTTCTTCGCGGTTGCTCAACGAAGTTACGGGGTGGCTTGCTGCAGCAAGCATTTTATGGGCATTGATGCACTACAAAAAAATCAAAAACCTGCCTTTTGTTTTCTGGTGGAGTTGTGGAACAGTGATTTATCTTGGTTTGTTCTTCAACCTCAACTGGGTTCACAATTACTATCAAATTCCCTTTTTGGCTCCGATGGCTTTTCTTGCCGCTTGTGGCATTTCGCTTATACGTTGTCGGCTAGCAGATAAATCGCGGTGGGTGGCTTTGCTTTGGGTGGTGCTCCCCGCAGGCATTCTGGCTGAAAATATAGCTTATGCGGAAACGCATTATTACCAACCCACTCCGGAACAAATCGCCATCGGCAAACAAATACAAGCGCACACATCCGAAGATGCGCTGGTCATTACTTCCTGGGGTGGCATAGGATGCCATTATCCCAATTTATTGTACCGATCGCGCAGAAACGGTTGGAACATTGCCAAAAGTTACCTGACCCCAGAGTTGTGTTATGCACTCTATAAGGAAGGCGCAACCTGCATTGCGGAGGTACGATACTCGGAAGAAAAAGACAGGATGTATGACTTTACCCACCTGTTTCCCGATAAAAAAGTACTTCCGCTGAACGATAAAGGGCTGCAACTTTTCCTGCATCGCGCCGATAGCACTCACCCTCAGATAGATACGATTCAATTTTTGCAACAGGTAAAGTAAGATCAAAAAAAATCAGCATTCCGCTTACCTTTGTGCGGATCAAATTTTTGAGCCGGTGCTATGACCTTTGATGATCTTAATTTGAACAAGCCGCTTCTGAATGCACTCGCCGACATGGGAATTACCCATCCGACCACCATTCAACACAAAGCTTTTTCCGTGGCGATGTCGGGGCGGGATCTGGTGGGTATTGCACAAACCGGAACCGGAAAAACGTATGCTTATCTGCTTCCTTGTTTGCGCCAGTGGAAGTTTTCGAAAGATCGTTTTCCTCAGATCCTGATCGTGGTTCCTACACGCGAACTGGTACTTCAGGTAGTGGAAGAAGCAAAAAAGCTAACGGCTTATCAAAATGTAATCGTGGCGGGTGTTTTTGGCGGGGTTAACATCAAGCGCCATGCAAATGTGGTCATCGACGGCCTTGATGTACTGGTAGCCACCCCCGGACGATTGCTGGACCTGGTGTTGAGCGGAGCTTTAAAACTCAAATCCATCAAACGGTTTGTGATCGATGAGGTAGACGAAATGCTCAACCTGGGCTTTCATTCGCAGCTGACCCGCCTGTTGGATCTGTTGCCGGAAAAAAGACAAAACCTCATGTTTTCCGCAACCTTAACGGAAGAAGTTGCATCCATTATCTCTACCCATTTCAACGACCCGGAAAATATTGAAGCGGCTCCTACCGGTACCCCTTTAAAAAATATTTGCCAGTTGGGCTACGAGGTGCCGAACTTTAACACCAAAACCCACTTGCTTCAGCACCTGGTTCAAACCGACCGGAGCATGACCAAAGTACTGGTATTTGCCAGCACCAAACGATTGGCCGATGTACTCTTTGAAAAGATGGATTTGCTTTTTCCCGGACAATTTGGAGTGATCCATTCCAATAAGGCGCAAAACAACCGCTTTCATACGGTAAATGCGTTTCATGAGGGAAAGATCCAATTCCTTATTTCTACGGATATCATGGCCCGTGGCCTCGATATTGCCGGAGTGAGCCATGTTGTCAATTTCGACACACCGGATGTTCCCGAAAATTACATGCACCGTGTTGGGCGAACCGGGCGAGCCGATGCAGAAGGGATTGCCATTACTTTTGTTGCTGACCGGGAAACCCAGTACCGCGACCGCATCGAAACCTTGATGAAAACCGGTATTTCGTGGTTGGAATTGCCTGAAGAAGTAGACGTTTCCGAAATATTGACACCTGATGAAATGCCTCGGGTAGCGATGCCCTATTTACAGGTGAAAACGCCAAGTGTAAAAGAATCAGGTCCTGCTTTCCAGGAAAAGAAAGCCAAAAACAAAAAGGAAAACAGCAAACAGAGCCATAAAGCGAAAATGCGGGTGAAGTACAAAAAACCCAAAACCCGCGGGCAAAAAGGACAAAAAAATAAGCGCCGGTAATGCACGCTATTTGGTCGCTATTTTTAAGAAAACAGGCGTTTAGGTTACAGAACAAACATCAATGCAACCCGTTGTAATGCGGTTTTTCCGTGATAGCCGATGGTACCCAACGCAATGGGTTCGCCCGGCCATCCCGAATACATCTTGGCCAATACTGTTCTTTCACTTTTGTTTTATGCGCTGTATTTCCGTTTTGTTGCCGGAAATACAAAAACCCGCTTAAAACGGAGGATCGTCAGCCATTTTACCGGAACTGCCGAAAGGATCCTGTTCCGGAGCCTCCGATTCATTCATTTTGGAACCCACCGTAATGGTATTGGGTTCATCAAAGTTTTGATCCGGCCCCATTCCAACTCCGGGGTTTTCATCAAAATCGAAGGTGTCCATGTTGTCGAATTTAGCGAGATGACCTGTAAATTTCAGCCGAACATTTTCCAGAGAACCATTTCGGTGTTTTGCAATGATAATTTCACCCGTACCCGCTACGGAATTTCCTTCATCATCTTCTGTAATTCCGTAATATTCAGGGCGATAAATAAAGCAAACAATATCAGCATCCTGCTCGATCGCACCCGATTCACGAAGGTCGGAAAGCATGGGGCGTTTGTCGCCTCCACGTGTTTCCACCGAACGGCTCAATTGCGAGAGTGCAATAATCGGAACATCCAGTTCCTTTGCTATGCTCTTAATTGAACGGGAGATCGTGGAGATCTCCTGCTCACGGTTTCCGCTTTTTCCGGCAGCGGTCATCAACTGCAGGTAATCAATCACCACCAATTGAATGTCGTGCTGGGCTTTCAGGCGGCGGCATTTGGCACGCAATTCGAAAATCGAAAGGGCCGGCGTATCATCGATAAAAAGCGGAGCATTCGAAAGCTTACCGATCCGAGCATGCAGTTGTTGGTATTCATGATCTGCCAGCGCTCCCTTCCGTAGTTTTTCCTGCGAGATACCCGTTTCACTGGCAATCAAACGATTGACCAACTGTAAAGAAGACATCTCCAGCGAAAAGATCGCTACGCCATGGCTAAAATCGGCAGCGATGTTCCGCGCCATCGATAGAACAAGTGCCGTTTTACCCATACCCGGGCGAGCAGCCAGCACTACCATATCCGATTTTTGCCAACCCGAAGTAACACGATCCAACTCCGTAAATCCGGTCGGAACCCCACTGATGCCATCCACATTTTTGCGGGCCTGATCAATCTGATCAATGGCCGATTGCATGAGGTTCGACATCTTTTCGTAGTTTTTCCGGATATTGCCTTCTGCCACCTGAAATAAATCCGATTCAGCCGAATCGAGCAGATCGAAAACATCTTTTGTTTCGTCGTAACAATTCTTAATGGTATCCGAAGAAATACGGATCAACTCCCTTGAAATGTATTTCTGGGCAATGATACGGGCGTGATACTCTGCATTTGCCGTGGAGGCCACGCGGTTGGTCAGCTGAGAAATATAATAGGGGCCTCCTACCATATCCAGTTCTCCCGATTTCCGCAATGCAGTAGTCACCGTAAGAATATCAATGGGTTCCGATTTCTGAAAAAGCGCCTGGATAGTAGCATAAATGCGTTGGTGGGCATCTTTGTAAAAAGCTTCGGGTTTCAATATGTCAATCACATCGTTTACCGGAGATTTTTCCAACATCATGGCCCCCAGTACAGCTTCCTCCAGATCGGTTGCCTGTGGAGGTAATTTCCCCCCCTCAATGTCGTTGATCACCGCCTTTTTTAAGCCACGTCGCGCGTTGCCTGCTACCTTATCCACTTGCTCACTCATAATTAAGATCAAAGATAGCGTTAACATTTCAACCGGCTTTCGGTTACCGGCAATACCATCGGATTCTTTTCAACACCCCCTCCAAAAATTATTCACAATTGTTAATTACTTTTTATCCGTTCTCCCTTAATGTAAAATAATCAACTGTTTTAGAGCGTTGTATGCACGTTATATGCAAAGGGCACCTTCGGGCGTGGGTACTCGTTGTACTGTGTACTGACTTCCTGCCCGTTTACGGTTTCTTTCGGTACGTTTCCGCTTATATTATAAACCCGGATGATCTCACGTGTCCGGAGAAGCCCGGGTAAGTTGTTCTGCCCCGTTGTAATCAAAAGTGTTTATGTTCCGTTTCTTTTTCGAAGAATTTTATTCCGTACGTTTTCAGTTCGTCCAGAACAGGATTGTAAATCTCGGCAGAAAGCGGGAGTTGTACCCCTTTTAAGGACAATTTGCCATTGAGCATCAGCCGGGCGGCAATTCCAACAGGTAAGCCCACGGTATTGCTCATGGCCGTGTAGGTTTGGTCTTCGCCGATAGAAACCATGGAAGAATGAATTTCTCTGTTTTCACCATTTATTTTGAAACCGAACTTGTGCCACATCACGATCATATCCTTGTCTTCCGGATCCAGGTTCCACTTTTGTTCAAGAATGTGTTGTAAAATTTGTGCCGGAGTAGCATTTTTTATTCCTACTTTTTTTGAAGAGAACAACTCCAGCCATTCCAATTTATCGAGGATGTAATCGTCTTGTGGCAGATTCATATAATGCTGGAGTTTAAGCTCTACCGAATCATGTGGATTGTATGTGAGAAAAGAGTTGACAAACTCGCGATACGTCATGTTTTCCGACCCTTCCATAACATAAGAGTCATCGGTCATGCCGAGTTGTACAAAGATGTTCCAGGCCCGGCAATATCCGGGTCTTCTGAACGTTCCCCGGTAAATAGTGGGAATGTCTTGTAAGTTGTATACGTCGCGGTATTTCAGAGAATCCCGGTTGGCGTATCCTTCAAATTTGCCGTATCCTTCAATTTCGATCAATTCGGTTCGGCGGAACAATTTGTGGTACGGAATGTATTTGTATTTGCCCTCGTTATAGAATTTCGCCGCTCCCCCCTGACCGGCCAGCACAACATTGCGTGGGTTCCAAGTAAATTTATATCCCCAAGGATTGTTGTCGCTCTCGGGGGCTACCAGCCCGCCGGTACAAGACTCGAAGCATGTCATTTCGCCGCCTTCGGCCCGGATCTGATCCAGCAACCGCATAGCAGAAAGATGGTCAATACCCGGATCCAAACCGATTTCGTTCATAAAGAGCAACCCTGCAGCTTTTACCTCCTCATCCAGCGCCTTCATTTCAGGTGTGATATAACTTGGAGTGATCAGGTTTTTTTTCAGCTGCAAACAATCTTTTGCAATTTCGAGGTGGAAACGAGCAGGCAGCATGGAAATGACCAGGTCGGCACGTTCCAATTCCGGCAATCGTTCCGTACGGTTGAGTGCATCAAAAGAAAGCCCCCGGCCACGCGGGTGGTTGTTTATCTTTTGGCTTACTATATCCTGATCACGATCTGTTAAAGTAATTTCCCAATCTTGGGTTTCAGCAATATTCAGCAAATAACGTATAAGTGATGAGGAAGACCGACCTGCACCGATTACCAGAATGTGTTTCATTTCTTTTTTTCGTTGATACTGTTTTTTTTATTGAGGACTTAAAGATAAGAGTTCAGAACAACCCAACAAGCTGGTTTCGGTGAATAATGCCATTCTAACGGATGAAAAATTACGGGGGGCATGGTTATATCTGACAACGATAAAAAGAGGGGCTACCGGATATTTCTTAATGTTGCCCCGTTTGATGTTATTTTTGTAATTTCGGAGCCTTAAAAGAAAAAACAACTGACATTTAGATTTGTGTTTATGCTCCCTAAAGCCCGGAAAGGGGCAGTGGCCCTTACAAGAACTGGAATTTATGGTAAAAAGCAGACGCACTTCCCAGGTATTGATCGTTTGCCTGAAAATGGCATACACCCTCCTGTTTATTCCGGTTTCGCCTTTCCTTTCATCGGGAAGTACCTTGTGGGTTTCTTACTTACGGGCTGGAGAACGGTGCCTTCGGTGCGGCATGATCAGGAATTCTTTTTCTTTATTCATCGGATCTTTGGTTATCGGAAATACGCTGAACATGTATAATGTTGCGCCAAAAACCTGAGCCGTTGTGCTTGTTGGCAGTTCGGAATGGGTTGCGTCAGGATGTTTTTTTAAAACGTTTCATTTGAACAAACAGTATGGGAACATTTGAATTATTTAAAGCACATCTGACCCGCATCACCGATCTGAAGATGATCAGCTCCATGATGAATTGGGACATGGAAACTTACATGCCGGAAAAAGGGGGCTTTTATCGCGGACAACAAATGGCCACTCTTTCGGGCATTATCCACCAAATGGCCATCGACCCCCGGTTGGGAAAGTGGATTGCGCAATTGCAAAAAGACAACCAGTTAAATGCAGTACAAAAACGTAGCGTGGCATTGGCCAAAAGAGGATTTGAGCGATCCGGAAAGTACAATGAAGCTTTTGTAGTAGAACTATCAACAACCATTTCGGCTAGCCATCAGGCTTGGCAGAAGGCCAGAGCAGCGGATGACTTTTCGATTTTCGCCCCCATGTTGGAAAAAATAGTGAGCATTAAGCGCAGAGAATGTGAGATACTTGGCTATCAGGATCATCCTTACGATGCGTTGATCGACCAGTTTGAACCGGGAACCACCACCGCTGAAGTGGATACCCTTTTTACGGAAGTACGTGCACAGTTGATGGACTTCGTACACCGGATCCAGCTGAAACAAACACCGGAAGTCGATTTTTTATATGCTGCATATCCCACCAACGAACAATGGGATTACGGACTTGCCTTGTTGCAACAGATGGGTTACGATTTTAAAGCCGGCCGTCAGGATGTATCTGCTCATCCTTTCTCCACCACTTTTAGCCCGGAAGATGTTCGGATTACTACCCGCGTAGAAGAAAAGAATTTCTACGGAATGGTGTGGAGTTGTATTCATGAAGGCGGGCATGCTTTGTACGAGCAAGGCATGCCGACACAATACTATGGTTTGCCGGTTTGCGAATATGTTTCCCTCGGTATTCACGAATCGCAATCCCGTTTGTGGGAAAACAATGTTGGGCGCAGTATGTCTTTTTGGCAAAACAATTTTGATGCACTAAAAAACAGGTTTCCCGAGCAACTGAATGGGGTTTCTCTTTCCGGGTTTTATCGTGCGATCAATGCTGTTCGTCCGTCTTTGATCCGTACCCATGCGGATGAACTAACGTATCATTTCCATATTTTAATCCGATATAAGATCGAAAAAGCCCTCATAGAAGGAAGCCTTGAAGTGCGTGATCTGCCAGCGTACTGGAATGCGTGTTATAAAGAATATCTGGGCATTGATGTACCATCCGATGCCGAAGGCGTGCTACAGGATATCCATTGGAGCCATGGCAGTTTTGGGTATTTCCCAACGTATTCCATTGGCAGTTTCTATGCAGCTCAGTTTTACCATCAGGCCACAAAAGATATTGATAATCTGGAAGATGAGATTGCTTCGGGCAACTTAAAACCATTGCTTGGCTGGTTGCGGAAAAACATCCACCAACATGGTAAAATGTATACGGCCCGTGAGTTGTGCGAACGCACTACGGGAGAACCGCTTTCCTTTCAATATTTCATGGACTATGCCTTCAAAAAGTATGGTGCATTGTATGATATGAAGGTTGAAAATGTGCTCTAGCTTTTTAATAATTGCGGAAAAGTCGTTCCCATAAGCAGCTTCAAAAAATGGGTATTTTCAAGAAAGACCCTACCTTTGAATTTTCCCAAAAGCGGGAATCAAATGGAATTGTAAAGAAGTTTAACCAAACTGAAACAGATGAACGAATACGGCAAAAAAGCCAATGGTGCCGATCTCGCCGCGTTGGGGCTGGGAAACGTTGAAACTGCTTTCTGGAATCTTTCTCCTGCCGCTCTGGTAGAAGATACCATCCTGAGAGACCAAGGTACCCTCGCAGACTCCGGAGCTTTAGCAATTGATACCGGAGAATTTACCGGCCGGTCGCCTAAGGATCGCTTTATAGTTTGTGACTCCAATACCGAAGATTTTGTATGGTGGGGTAACATCAATATCAAATTCGAATCCGAAAAGTTTGACCTGCTCTATGATAAGATGTGTGCTTATCTGAGTGGTAAAGACATTTATGTGCGTGATGTTTACGCCTGTGCCGATCCGAAGCACCGCTTGAACATCCGTGTGGTGAATGAATATCCTTGGTCCAACATGTTTGTTTACAACATGTTCCTTCGGCCTTCCGAAGAGGAGTTAACCCATTTTGCTCCGGATTGGACCATCCTCAATGCTCCGGGTTTTGTTGCCGATCCGGAAAAGGATGGTACCCGCAGCCACAATTTTGCGATCATTAACTTTACAAAGAGATCCATCATTATCGGCGGTACCGGATATACCGGTGAGATCAAAAAAGGCATTTTCTCCGTATTGAATTACATTCTTCCGAAGGAAAAAGGAGTGTTGTCTATGCATTGTTCTGCCAATATTGGCAACGAACAAAACGATACTGCCGTTTTCTTTGGGCTTTCCGGTACCGGAAAAACCACCCTTTCTGCCGATCCGAACCGTCGCCTGATCGGAGATGATGAACACGGTTGGGCCGATAATACCGTATTCAACTTTGAAGGAGGGTGTTATGCAAAAACCATTGATCTGACCGAGGAAAAAGAACCACAGATTTTCAAAGCCATTCGGTTTGGCTCCATTTTAGAAAACATTGCGTTCAAAGAAGGGAATACCGAAGTAGATTATTCCGATTGCTCAAAAACCGAAAACACACGGGTTTCTTATCCCATTCATCACATCGATAACATTGCCGAGCCTTCGGTAGGCGTTACTCCAAAGAACATATTCTTCTTAACCTGCGATGCTTACGGTGTATTGCCTCCGATCTCAAAATTAAATGCAGGCCAGGCCATGTACCATTTCATTTCCGGTTATACTGCCAAAGTGGCCGGAACCGAAGCCGGAGTTACAGAGCCACAAACCGTTTTTTCAGCTTGTTTCGGAGCTCCTTTTTTACCTTTGCATCCTACGGAATACGCTAAGATGCTAGGCAAGAAAATGCAAACCAACAACGTAAATGTATGGTTGGTAAACACCGGATGGAGTGGTGGTGCTTATGGCACCGGCAGCCGCATCAAATTGCGTTACACCCGTGCCATGATCACTGCTGCCTTGAATGGTCAGCTGGAGGATGTAACCTTCCATCAACATCAGGTATTCGGGCTAAGCTATCCTGCCACTTGCCCTGAAGTACCGGAAAAGATCTTGGATCCTCGCAATTCTTGGGACGATAAAGCTGCTTACGATCTGAAGGCCAATACTCTGGCGGAAGAATTCATTCGGAACTTTGATCAGTTTTCCGATAACGCCGACGAAGATATTCTTAAAGCAGCTCCAAAGGTAGCCGTGAAGATCTAAACGATTTGCAAAAAAACATATCAGAAAAGCTGCTCTAAATGAAATAGGGCAGCTTTTTTTGGGTGTGCCCGGCATGTGCAATGGTTCCAAATCTTCCGTTTTTTCCCTTTCGTTTTGCAATGGCAGACCATATCCGTCCGAAAATCGCCCAAAAGAAATTTTCGGATGATGCATCCTGAGCCATTCATCTAAACCATAAGCATAATGAAGATACGGATTGGCCGGAAACGGTACAGGGTTATTTTCCGATTACAATTGCGTATTTACCCCGGGATAACTCGCTTTTTCCACCTCGGCAACCGAATCGATCACTTTGGCTTTCAAGTTTTGCTTGTAGTCTTTTATCCGCAACAAAACAGCAGGATCGGAAGCTCCAATGATCTGAGCGGCAAGGATACCCGCATTTTTGGCGCCGTTTAGTGCCACGGTGGCTACGGGAACACCACCCGGCATTTGAAGAATACTCAACACCGAATCCCAACCATCGATGGAATTGCTTGACTTTACCGGAACGCCAATTACCGGCAGGGGAGTTATACTGGCTACCATTCCCGGAAGGTGAGCTGCACCGCCTGCTCCGGCAATAATAACCTTCATGCCGCGTTTATCGGCTTTGTGGGCATAGTCGAACATCCGTTCCGGTGTTCGGTGGGCCGAAACCACGGTCATTTCAAAATGGACCTCAAGCTCTTTGAGAACATCTGCTGCAGCTTGCATGACCGGAAGGTCTGATTTACTGCCCATAATAATTCCGACTTGTGCGCTCATAAGCAGTTATTTCAGGTAACGATGCGTAAGTTTTTTTTGATGTGGTACGCTTTTTTCTTTGCGTCTTCCAATTTTTTTGAAATCACCGTTACATGTCCCATCTTCCGGAAGGGTTTGGTGCTCTTTTTCCCGTAAAGGTGTACAAAAGCGCCCTCTGTTGCGAGGGTTTCTTCCAATCCGATGTAACGGGCTTCGCCGGTATATCCTTGTTCTCCGAGCAAATTTACCATTACCGAAGGCAGAATCATGGCGGTACTTCCCAATGGAAGGTTCAGAATGGCCCGTAAATGTTGCCCGTACTGCGATGTAACATTGGCTTCAATGGTATGGTGGCCACTGTTGTGTGGCCGGGGAGCAATTTCGTTGACCAACACTCGGTTATCTTGTGTAACAAACATTTCCACGGCAACAATGCCCACAAAATCGAGGGCTTCGGTTAAAGTATACGCAATGCGGATGGCTTCTTTTTCGATGGTGCCAGACAGTTGGGACGGAGCAAATAAAAACTCCACCAGATTGGCTTCCGGATTAAACTCCATATCCACCACCGGATAGTGAACCATTTCGCCACGGGCATTGCGGGCCACGATGACGGAAATTTCGGTTTTAAAATCCACCAAATCTTCCAGTATGCTGGGTGCATCAAAAGCATGCTCAAGCTGATCGGCCGCTTTCAGGTGTACCACTCCTTTGCCATCGTAACCTCCTTTGCGAAGTTTTTGAATGAGGGGGTATCCTGTATGGGCCTTCAACTCGGCTTTGTTTTGCACCAATGTATAAGGTGCGGTAGGAATGTTATTTCGGTGGTAAAATTGTTTTTGAAGGCCTTTATCTTGTACGATCCGTAAGACTCGCGGTTGTGGATATACTTTAACCCCTTCTTTTTCGAGTGTTTCAAGTGCATCTACGTTTACATGCTCAATCTCAATGGTAAGCAGGTCTTTGTTTTGGCCAAAAGCATAAACCGTATCGTAATCTTTCAGATCACCAACGGTAAACTGGCGGGCCAGATGCTTGCAGGGAGCATCGGGATCAGGATCGAGAATATCGACCCCAACGTTGATGTTGATAGCTTCCTGAATGAACATACGCCCGAGTTGGCCTCCGCCAAGGATGCCTAAACGGAACGGATGTTGATAAAAACGGAACGGCGATTGGTCTGTCATAATTAGAATAGCCTTTCAGGTTGCAAAGATGTCAATTTTTTGGTAGACGGGCAGGCAAAGCAGCACAAACGCATTTAAATTTTTCTTTCCGAATATGGATCCGGAACACACGCTTTTATTCATGCTTTGAATGGCTTTTTTCCGGGCCTGCATCTGGAGTACTCGGGCTTACGGTTTCCCAGATCATCAACTTTCCGTCATCGCCGACAGAAAATAAACCATGGTTTTCGGACCACAACAACTTGTTCACCGAATTTCGATGTCCTCCGCTCTTTATATCAATGCGTTGCAACATGTCCAGGGTTTGTGCATTCCATATTTTGATGGTTTTATCTTTGCTTGCAGTAGCAAAAAATTGTCCTGAGGGGTCGAATACAATCGAATAAATGGAGAAGTTGTGTGCTGGAATTTCCAGCATTTTTTCGTAGTTTTTTTCACCATTCCATACCCGAAGCATGGCATCGGCTCCTCCACTGATAAGAATGGGCTTCAAGGGATGAAAAGCCATGGCATAAACGCTATTTTTGTGTGCTTCGATGGTGTAAACCTCATTGTAAAGATCATCGTCCAGAAAACGGATGTTCCCGTCGCCACAAGCAATGGCCAGGGTATGGCCATCCGGAGAGAGGATCACCTGGCGCAGTTTTTTGTCGGTAAGCGGAATGTGTCGGATCAGCTCAAAAGTTTCGGCATGGGTTACTGCAAAAGTACCATCGCCCCCTAAACTGTAAATGGCATTTCTTTTTTTATGATACAACACGTCAAAAACTCCTTTTTCGTGCCATTTTAAATGTTTCAGTTCGGTTTTCGATCGTAGATCAATGAGGTGCAGGCCACCTGTCGATTGGCCCACTAAAAGCAACGCTTTTTCTTCCACATATAACGTGCAGTAAACCGCTGCTTCCGACTTTACGGAAAAGGCATCCGGAAGGCGTTTTTCGGGATCCCAGGCGGCTACAAACTTATCGGCACTGCCGGTGAGTACTTTACCAGGATAAAAAGAAGTAACGGTGTAGATCGGGCCACTGTGTCCGCTCAACTCAGCATTTTTTCGGAGCATGTTTTCTGTCATTTCAAGACAAATTTAACCGTTTATGGCCGGGGTATCGGCCAATTTGTCATATATATATTCAAATGGCATGTGGTTTGTCGTTTGGCAATCCATAATTACTAAAAACGATATACATGCAAACGGGACAAATTAACGTTCAAACCGAGAACATTTTTCCGATCATAAAAAAGTTTCTCTATTCCGATACGGAAATTTTCCTGCGGGAACTGGTATCCAATGCCGTGGATGCCTCTCAAAAAATTACTACGCTGGCCCGACTGGGCGAATACACGGACGATGTAGGCGACCTGAAAGTAGAAGTGATGCTGGATAAAGAAGCAGGCACACTCACAATTCGTGACTATGGCATTGGAATGACGGCTGATGAGGTCAACAAATACATCAATCAGATCGCCTTTTCGGGAGCCGAAGAGTTTGTGAAAAAATACCAGAAAAAAGGGGATACGGATTCCATTATTGGCCATTTCGGGCTGGGTTTCTATTCTGCTTTTATGGTATCTTCCAAAGTAGAAATGATCTCCCGCAGTTATAAGCACAAGAAAAAAGCCATAAAATGGGAATGCGACGGAACGCCCAACTATGAAATTACGGAAACCGAACGCGAACACCGGGGTACGGATGTTATCCTATATATTGCCGAAGATTCAAAGGAATTTTTAGAGGAAGCACGCATCGGTGAAATTCTGAAAAAATACGCGAAATTCCTTCCGGTAGATGTTGTTTTCGGAACCAAAACCGAAACGATCAAAAACGGCGAAGGAGATGATGCCACAGAAGAACAGATCGAAGTACCCAACATCATTAACAACAAAGAACCCCTCTGGACCAAAAAGCCAGCCGGGCTCAAAAATGATGATTATCAGAGCTTTTACAGAGAATTGTACCCTTTTAGTCCGGAGCCGCTGTTCCACATTCACCTCAATGTGGATTTTCCGTTTAACCTCACAGGCATTCTCTACTTCCCCAAGTTGAAGAACAATTTTGAAGTTCAGAAAGATAAGATCCAGCTTTATTGTAACCAGGTTTTTATTACCGATTCGGTTGAAAACATCGTTCCTGATTTCCTCACTTTGTTACACGGTGTGATCGATTCGCCGGATATTCCTCTGAATGTAAGCCGTTCTTACCTGCAAGCCGACAGCAGTGTGAAGAAGATCTCCAGCCACATCACCAAAAAGGTAGCCGACAAGCTGGAATCCATGTTCAAAAAAGACCGGGAAGATTTCGAAGGCAAATGGGAAGACATCAAGCTTTTCATCCAGTACGGTATGCTTTCGGATGAAAAATTCTACGATAAGGGAGCAAAGTTTGCACTGTATAAAAATACCGATGGCAAGTATTACACTTTTGATGAATACACCTCCCAGATCAAAGCAACACAAACCGATAAAGATAAACGCCTGGTATACCTCTACGCCACCGATGTGGAAGAGCAACATGCGTTCATTGAGGCGGCAAAAAATCGTGGTTACGAAGTATTGGTGATGGATGGCCCCCTGGCCAGCCACCTGTGTTCGAAACTGGAACAAAAAGGAAGCGACATTTCGTTTGCCCGTGTGGATGCCGATACCATCGATAAACTCATCAAAAAAGACGAGGAACAACCTTCCAAACTTTCAAAAGAAGACGAAGAAAAACTCAAGCCGGTATTTGAGGAAGTGATCGACAAAACCAAATTCACCGTGGTATTTGAAAGCATGAGTGAAACCGATGCACCGATGATCATTACCCAGGCAGAGTTTACACGCCGCATGCGCGAACAAGCGGCAAGCGGCGGTGGTATGATGAACATGTTTGGCAATATGCCGGATATGTACAACATGGTAGTAAACGCAAACCACCCTCTGGTTGGAAAGATCCTTGAGGAAAACGATGCCGCAAAACAAAAGAAATTGAGCAAACAAGCCAGCGATCTGGCTTTGTTATCTCAGGGAATGTTAAAAGGCCCCGAGTTAACGGATTTCATTCGGCGCAGTGTTGAAATGATCGATTAATAATACGGATATGACGGATAATCAGTCAGCGCGGATCGATGATCCATGCAACTGATTATCCGTTTTTTTATTTCCACCCCGCTCGTACCTCCGGTTCTTTTTTCTGCCGACCCAGGTTGCAAAGCAATATACGTTACCTGATGCAATGGCCAAAAGCGTAATTTTACCGGAACGAATGTTTGGATTTGGATTTGGGGTTGGGTTTGGATTTGGGCAAAGAATGTGCTGTGGCCGATCACTTTATTTTGTAGGCCTATTAATATAAAACGAAGCGGAGCAAATGAAATTTGGAAAATTCATAGGAGGCGGACTGGGCTGGGCACTTGGTGGCCCCATAGGCGGGCTTCTTGGCTTTGCACTTGGAGCAGCCATTGATAATGTAAATCTTTCTGCCGTTGAAGAGAAAGACGCTGCTTTTCAAACCACCCGTCCGGGCGATTTTCAGATCAGCTTACTGGTACTATCTGCTGCTGTAATGAAAGCAGACGGAAAAGTGTTTCGTTCCGAATTGGATTATGTTAGGAAGTTTTTCTTGGCTCAATTTGGCGAAGAAACCACCAAAGAAGCCATCGGCAACCTCCGGCACATGCTCAATCAAGACATTCCCGTTCGGGAAGTTTGTATGCAGATCCGTCGCAACATGTCGCATCCGCTCCGGTTGCAATTGTTGCACTATTTATTCGGTATTGCTGGCGCCGATGGATATGTGGATGCCGTAGAAGTAGAAACCATTCGTCGCATAGCAACCTATCTGGGCGTTTCCCATTTGGATTACGAGTCGATCAAAGCCATGTTCCTGCAAGGCCAGGCCGGAGGGAAAACCGGTGCTGTGAACCGTAGTCAGTCGCTTGCCGCAGCGTATAAGATCTTGGAAATTACCGAAGATGTTTCAGATAGCGAGGTAAAAAAGGCATACCGAAAAATGGCCAGAAAATACCATCCGGACAAGGTTGCCTCTTTGGGCGAACAGCACCAGAAGGCAGCCAAAGAGAAATTCCAGAAAGTGCAGGAAGCTTATGAGATAGTGAAAGAAACCAGAGAAATGACCTGATTTGTTTTTCATCGGAAATGCCCTCATTTTATTTCGCGACCCACGCAGAACGAAAGGCAAAGCAACTTAACGGATCTTATTGGGTTCGGGATCGGGAGCAGTCGCTTTTCGAAAACGATCAATGCTGCCAAAATTGGCAATGGTGGAAACGGTGTCTGCAGGAATTGAAAAAATAGTGAAACTGAACAAGGTTATTTGTTTGTGTATTTGCAGTAGTTTTTTGTTTTTATCATCATCCGGGCCGGTACGAGTATGAGGGGTTTTGATAAGGGCACCGTTTGCAAAACCTACAGTGGCCATACAAAGTACAAAAAGCAAGATCAGAGCGTGTTTCACTATCGTTGGTATTAATTGCCCTCAATGTAGCTGATTTTAGGTGGATTATCAAATTCTTAACCTTTTTTAATAGGGCAAACGCATTTAAAATCATCCCATTTTATAACAAAAGGCCAGTCGATAACTAGCTAAAAAGAAGGTCGATATAATTTTTCCATCTGAATCAAATCAATGTATTTAATTGATATTCAGTAAAATATATGATTTTAGGCTTGAACGGATTGGCAATGTGTGTCTATTGAATGTTGGCATTATTCATTTTCTTATTCACATGATCACTGGAGACTTTAATGCGCTAATTGATTCTTCATATTCAACTTCGTTTGAAAAAATCAATATTTCATCACCTATACGATTTGAAGCAGCTTGGGAAAGCTTGTAAACGACTTTATTTTGTTCTGCATAAAGGTTCAGAATGAAATCTTGATTGTCATATGAAACCATCCATTTCTTTTTCATTTTGTGAACATGTTTTGAAAGTTTTTTATGATCTTCTTTGGAATAGAAATTCATGTACAGGTCTGCACCTTTTTGATAATAAGGAGGGTCGAGATAAATAAATATTTCTTCTTGCTTTTTGTCAAGATTACTAATAAAAGATAGTCCGTCAAGGTTAGACACTGTAATGCGGTTTTTAACCTCTGCAATCTTTTGAATTCTATTAATTAAACTCTTCTTGTTAAAGCGAGCATCAATTTTGTATTTCCCTTTTTGCCTTTGACCACCAATTACACCTCCTTTGATTACACCTGATATATTTGTTCTGTTGAGGAAAAATGTTGATTTTCCCAGTTCAAAATCATTTACGCCTTTACCCTGAATTCCCTTGTATTTATTCCAATTTTCAATATTAACGTCAACGTCTTTTATCCATTGGCAAAATTCATCCGGTCTATTCAAAATACTTTTCCAGAAAGCATAAATGGATCTGTCAAGATCATTGATATAAATGTGTTCTACATATCCCTCAAATAATAGTCGAAGTGCCAAACCTGCACCTCCTGCATATGGTTCAGCATAATTGGCACCAATCAATCGATTTTCATAGAAAATTTTAGACACGAAGGAAAATATACAATTCTTTCCTCCGGGGTATCTTAATGGCGAATAGTATATGCTCATATTGTCTCCTTATTTCCGTGTGAAATTGTCAGTATTTCTCCAATTATGATTGACATTGCAATAGTTTGTTCAGTGTTATTAGACGACTGGTAATTATGTGCACCTGTATGTAGCAATTGAACTATGGTTTTCTCATTCACATTATTGCTTGATAACGTTGTCTTTATATCCTGATCCAAGTTCTTTTTCGCAGCAGCAAAATAACCTTTCAGGTAGTTTTCAAACTTTTTATTGTTGTCCTCCTTAGCGGCAGTTTCGCATAATAACCGCAAAGACATTCTTATTAATCCAGGAAAGGTTTGGGATAACTCACGTTCATTCGAAAGGTAAAACTGATAGAGATCTACTATATCCCTGTACAAGTCACTTACACCCCCCATTCGCAAATACAGTTTACCTCCAAATAATTCAGTATTCGATTTTGGTGTTCTTCGGGCTTGTCTTTTTTGTTTCTTCTTTCCGTTGCTAAAGTTTATTTTTGAAAGGTGTGGTTTATTGTCCTTATTCTGGTCTATTAACTGTTGTGATTCAGGTTCCAATACTTCAATTACCTTACCCCGGTTTTTACGTGTACCTATTTTCTTATCCTTAATTTTTTTCGATATATCATCTAATATTGAGTAGGCTTTATCATCTGAATGCACACTATTCAATCTTCCCTTTTGAATTGCAAACCCTAAGTTTTTCAAGGTCGATCCTTTAAATATTTCATCCTTTACAAAACGCCGATTTAAATGAGGGTTTGCACTAATAATTTGAGTATTCTCGTCAAGAATTAAAAATGGACTCTTCTCTTCGCCCATAAATTTGTGAAGGAAAATATCTCGTTCAAGAGGTTGCCACGAACCAGAATCACCATGCTTTCTTAGGATATTATTTAGGGCTACCTTCGTTGAACAAACATTACACGGGATTTCTTCTGGAAAATCAGGAATTCTAATTCTCGTGTTGCTAGGAATAGTTACAAAATCGTGTTTTATTTTTCCGAGAATCATTCTCCGGTTTCCATCATATACGACAGGCTTTTTACCATGATAAACCACGGTGGGAAGCTCACTAAAATCATAATAATCGCCCATTCCCTTTGCCAAGCTTGCCAACATGTTGGTCGCAATCGTATGTTGTTTTCCGCTTCACGGCTTTTTTTCAGACTTAATCTGAAAAAACATAGTATCTTAAACTGTTATCAAAGCAAGGGTTAAGATGAATATCAAGAGTCAACCCAAGTAGTAAAGGTCTAATAAAAAATACGCTTTCCAAAATGGTTGGAGTTAATAAATGGCAAAGAGATTTTATTATTCGCTTATTTCTTGCAGTTTTATTTGTTTTTACAGCTCTTAATTTTATAGAGCATAAAGCAGAATGGGATCATCCATATCCGGATAGGCTACTCAAAATTTAAATGCGTTTGCCCTGCCTTTTTTAAGATCTTATACCGGATAAAACGTAGTTTTTTTGTTCTTTACCTGCCTTTCTGTCAGGCCAACCGGCGGGGTACTGTTTTTGCGGTTTCAAGGGGCATGATCAAAGCTGTTGATAAAGAAGACCGCCTCAATTGGTTTTATGGAATTTTTTTCCCGTTGTTTTTTGTATGCCTCATTTGGGTGGTGTTTTTGCTAGACCACGAAAATGCCCTGCACCTCAGCCAGTATGGCCTCCGCCCCCGAACAACAGAAGGTTTGATGGGCATGTTTAGCATGCCTTTCATTCACGGCGACTTTAACCATATTTTTAACAACAGTACCAGTTTGCTGGTTTTGTTGTGGGCTTTGTTTTATTTCTACCGCCGGTTGGCCTTTAAGGTGTTTGGCCTTATATGGGTTTTTCACACTTTTTGGGTGTGGTTGATCGGTGAAACAGGATCCAACCACATTGGTGCATCCGGGTTGGTTTATGGCCTTGCCTTTTTTCTGTTTTTCAGCGGTGCCCTGCGTAAAAAAATGGAGTTAATGGGAGCTTCAATGCTCATTGCTTTTCTTTACGGAAGTATGATATGGGGGATGTTTCCCAGTCCGGCAGAACTGCGCATCTCGTGGGAAGGCCATCTGAGTGGTGCCATTGCCGGGATATTACTTGCGGTCTACTTTCGCAAAAGTGGCCCGCAACGCAAATTGTATTCATTCGAGCTGGAGGAGCAATGGGAAGCAGCACAAACTGTGGAGAACGAATTACCGGAAGAAAACGAAGAACAACCCTACCGGATAACCGGCACTACAGCCATCTCCCCTGATGCACGACCGATTAACATCCGGTACCACTACAGCCGGAAAAAGCCGCCGCTGCCGCATCCTCCAGGCAACGAACCTTCTTCTGATGCTGAAAGTGATGAACCATCAACATGAAGGATTAAAGCCCAACTTTAATCCCATTTAATTTCGCGTTTGTTCAAACGGTGAATTTACAGTGAAAAGCGCCCGCTTAAATCAATTACACTTCTGATTCTTGGGGAGATGGCAACTGATGGTTGAGCACCATCACAGGCATTACCAACATCAATACATCTTCGGCTTTGTTTTCGGCACTGTCTCCAGGCACAAGAATACCGGCGCGTTTAGGGCTACTCATTTCAATCACAACATCCTGTGATTCGATGTTGTTTAACATATCCAGAATAAACCGGGAATTGAAACCAATCTCAATGTCTTCTCCTTCGTAGCTGCAAGTAAGGCGTTCGTTGGCTTCGTTGGCAAAATCAAGATCTTCTGCGGAAATAGACAACTCGCTGCCTGCAACTTTCAAACGCACCTGATGGGTGGTTTTGTTAGAAAAAATCGCCACCCGCTTGATCGAACCAAGAAAAGCCTGACGGTCTACGGTCAGTTTGTTCGGGCTTTCTGCGGGAATCACCGCTTCGTAGTTCGGGTATTTGCCATCGATCAGACGACAGATAAGGTGGATGCTTCCGAAAGAGAAGTGGGCATTGGATTCGTTGTATTCGATTTTTACATCGTTTTCTGTTTCCAGAATATTTTTCAGAATGTTGAGCGGCTTTTTGGGTATGATGAAAGAAGCATAGTTTTCCGTACGGGTATCGGTACGGGTGTAACGTACCAGTTTGTGCCCGTCTGTGGCTACGAAAGCGAATTCATGGGGAGAGAAAGAACAATATACCCCCGACATCACCAGGCGTAACTCGTCTTCACCCGTAGCAAAAAGTGTTTTATGAATGGCTTTGCTCAAAATTTCTCCCGATATTTCTATGGATGAAGGCTTTTCGATCACCGGTGCCTTGGGGAATTCATTCCCATCGTATCCGGCCAGGCGGTATTTTCCGTAGTCAGAAGAGATCTCCACTCCAAACGTATCATCATCGATAGTAAAGGTAAGCGGTTGTTCTGGAAAGGTTTTCAGCGTATCCAGTAAAAAACGGGCCGGAATTGCAATACTGCCACTTTCGTTTGCCTCAACAGAGAGGCTTGTGGTCATGGTAATTTCCAGATCGGAAGCAGAAATAGTGAGTTCCTTTTGATCCACTTCAAAAAAGAAATTGTTAAGAATAGCCAGCGAATTGTTGTTGGCGGCAGTGTTCAACGCTCCGGATATAATTTGCAGGTGTTTGAGAAGGGCAGAACTGGATACAATGAATTTCATCAATGCAAGCTTTTTTTATAATGTGCTAAATCAGCAAGGCAAATATAAATGTTTAACCTCTGGAACAAACAAGGAGTTATCCACAGTACAGACGTAAATTGTTAAAATCTTTGCTTATTGAAAAGCCGCCGCAGGAACAAACAAATGATTTATGTGGTGGAGTTGTAAGGTCACAAGGTCTTTATGGTTGATCCGGCCATACATTCGCTGACGATCGAATGGAATGCGCTCCCCGTTTTCGTCCAGCTCTTCCAATTCGTTTGGCTTGCGGAACACATCCAGCCTGGTTTCCTCGCCCGTTGTATTCGTCGCCCGTATTGTATAAAGGGGCTGGGTGTTCAGTATGGAATCGATATTCACCTGCTCTGTACGGGTTTCGAAACGTTCAAAATGCACTTTTTTGTAAAAAGAAAGGTAATTCCGGACCATCAGGGTATCAAAAGGCTGTGAGAGGTTATCCGTGGCCGGGGCGGTAAATTGCAGGCGGTTTCCCGAGCGCCCGATGGTAAACGATTTTTCCGGTTCCTCATTAAAAAGCATAGAAAGGCTTTTGATTTCTGAAATTTCGGCATAATTAAAAATGCCAGAATGGCGCCATTGGTATATGTCGGCATGAAAACGAGACGATAAAAAGCCATAAAAACCAGGCATTTCCATAACGAACGGAACCGAACTTCTTCCTTCATCCGTAGTTTCAAGTAACATGTAGGTTCCGTAATGATCTTTGGTGGGGTTGCCTACCCAATACATTTTCGCCGGTATTTTTTCCCCGCTCATGTAGATCTCAACCTTGGCATGCGATCCTGCAATGTTTTTGATGATGTTTTCCAGAGCATTGGCCGGAACCGGCGCTTTTACTTTAATCCTTTTAAACGTTTTCAAAAGCAAGGAGCAAACGTTTTGTTGCGCTCTGAAAACTTCTTTGGTTTTGGGGTCTTCCACCTGCCATTCGGCATCGGCAGATTCCCGTTTCAACCATATCGATCGATTGCTCTGGTCGGCAATAAAAATGCGATCGATAGCAGCCGTATCGCTGATCGCAAAATTGCGCAACTCTTTGTTGTTTACCGTATCACCTGTGGTATACCAGAATATAAATGCTACTGTGCCGAGCAACAATGTGAGTACGGTTAGCCCTGTATTTCCTTTCATCTTTCTACGCTTTTGGGGCGGGGGTATTTTATGCTCAAACGCCCCCGGGTTACATGCCAACCGGCAAAGATAAGGCACGGTTTGATCCTGTCAAGCTGAAAAGCCGCAAAAACTGCATCCGTTAAAGCAACGGTTCTCCGGGTATCCAAAACGGCATGCCCTATTTGGAGGAAATACAAACAACCCTGTTCTATATTCGGCATGCATCAATGCACAATAAATTTCGTGTACGGTTTGATGAAGTGGGTGCAACGCAAACGCATTTAAACGTTGGGTGGCTTCTCCGGATACGGATGATCCCGTTCCGCTTTTTTTCGTTTGCATTTTATTTCCATGCGATGCGTTTTTTCTTTTCCGATGCAGTTGCGTATTCTTTTATTCACCCGTGTAAAGTACTGATAAACTTGTTTTTGAAATGATCTTTTCTTTGGACATTATTTTTCCTGATGCGATCTAATGGCTTGAATAAAGCCGGTTAATAATTTTTATTCAAACTATTAGGCGAAGCTTTTTCTTCCTTTAGAAAGCCAACAATATCTTTTTCACAAATGTTTTCATCTATTTTTTCAATCCCCCTCTTCTTATTGACAATGAATAAAATACTCTTTTTTATTTTGCCATTATGGGTATGCAACCGTAAAGGTTTGCGATCTTCAGATCCGGCCCGATCAATAAGTCAGCCCTATCTTTTTTGCACAATATGGCTGATATCCGGGTTTAATATTTCATCGTTTATGCAAAGGCCCTGAGGGTTTTGCTTTCTTTTGAAAAAAATGTATCCCTTATCTTTATTGGCGTTTTTTACGGAAAAGCGTGTGCCTTTGGAGGGGTATGCTGTAAAATCGGATAAAATGTCGCCTGTCTTTAGGTTACCGATCTGAGTTATTTCTTTATTCCCAATACATTTTTCATCAACGTATTTTTCTGACTTGCAAGACAGTAAAAGTGCAATGAGGATATAAAATAAATTTTTTTTCATTGGTCGATCACTTCAACTGTTCCTACCTTATACAGGATCACGCAACTTTCTCTAAATCAGCGATCTCTTGTTCTTTTCCTTAATGAAAAGAACCAAAAATCAAGGCGAAACCTGTTGAGGCGACCCACTAGCCCTATTGCGTGGCTTCCCGACCCAAGCGGTGATGGATAGGGTGGGTATGAAATAGCTCGGTGTCCGGTTGAGTGCGGTGCAGCTAAAGGAGTTTAGGTGGGGCCGGGGTCGTTTCACTCACTGCATAGCACAGTGGGTACCCCGCACAACTGCTGAGGCCAATGAATGGAAAGGTACTTTTTTTTGGGGGGCTCTCCTAAAGCTGCGCTGGGGCATTCAATGCCAGTGCTTAAGACGATCTCAATTGCGCATTGACACTAATTTAACATCTGCTTTTTATTTTATACAGATGCTAGTTTAAGGGAAAAAACAGAATAAAATACATCCAAATCACACAAGGTTGGGACAGACTCTCAACTACGCACTGCCGTTCATGTATTCTGTCCTAAAGAAAGGGGCCGCTACCCGTTGGGGGACTACCTTATACAGGATTACGCAACTTTCTCTAAATCAGTGATCTCTTGTTCTTTTCCTTAATGAAAAGAACCAAAAATCAAGGCGGAACCTGTTGAGGCGACCCACTAGTGCTATTGCGTGGCTTCACGACCCAAGCGGTG
>CALLUQ010000001.1 GCA_938010565.1 uncultured Flavobacteriales bacterium | reverse complement strand
CATGAGAGGATATAATGGACAATTGAAGAGTTGAATATCTTTTCATTTTAAATGTAAACCAAAACCCGTTGTTGCTTAAAACGTAGGGAATACAAGCCAAAGGCCCCATGAACCGGCCAATGATGAACCTGGCCGGTTTTTCAGGGTTAAGTAAGGCCGTATTTTCAGCGCATACCGCGCTACAAAACGGTTGTTTTCTCTTCACCGGATTTCCGCTTCATCGGCAAAAGAGGGCTTTGCCGATGAAGCGGTGCATTTGCATCCCTGTGGTTTATTCCATGGAAACCACCAGATCATCGGTATTTACCAGGGTATTTTCGGGCAGATGGATGTTGTTGATCTTACAAGGTTCAACTGCCGTAATGGTGGTTTCCATTTTCATGGCTTCGATCACGAACAGAGGTGTATTTTTCTTTACCGTTTGCCCTTTTTCCACAAATACTTTCGACAGCATTCCCTGCAAAGGAGATCCGATCTGTTTTTTGTTGTCCGGATCGGCCTTCTGGTTTTCCACTTTCACCACTTCCAGCTTCTTATCCACCACTTCCACACTTCTTGCTTGTCCGTTTACTTTGAAGAAAATGGTACGGATGCCTTCATCGTTGGGAGGGCCTACGGCGAGTAAATGAACAAAAATGATCTGACCGGGGGCGAACTCAATGGTCGTTTCCTCATTTTCTTTCATCCCATAGAAAAAGTTTACGGTAGGAATGCGGGATATATTGCCATACTGCTTGTACTTATCGATGGCATCTTCAAATACTTTCGGATAGAGTTTGTAAGAGAGAAAATCGATGAATTCGAACGGGCGAACAAATCCTTTTTGGAACTTGCGTTGAAAGCTTTCGAATTCTTTTTCGAAATCGATGGGTTCCATATGGGCATTCGGCCGGTTGGTATACGGTTTTTTGTCTTTCAGCACCAACTGCTGTAGTTTTTTGGGAAAACCTCCTACCGGTTGTCCCAGGTCGCCCTGAAAAAAAGATTGTACCGATTCGGGAAAAGAAATGGTGTCGCCTTTTTCCAACACATCTGCTGCGGTAAGGTTGTTGGTTACCATAAACAAGGCCATATCGCCCACCACTTTCGAGCTTGGAGTAACCTTTACCAGATCGCCAAACATTTCGTTTACCACCGCATACGTTTGTTTGATCTCTTCAAACCGGTCGCCCAAACCCAGTGCAATGGCCTGGGGCTTGAGGTTGGAGTATTGGCCTCCGGGAATTTCGTGGTTAAACACTTCTGCCGTTCCGGCTTTTAAACCGGATTCGAAGGGGTAATAATATTCGCGTACCGTTTCCCAGTAATTGGAAAAGGCGTTGAGTTTTTCCATGTTTACGGGTTGATGGCGCGGATGGGGGGCCATCATTTCAACCACGGAATTGAAGTTCGGCTGAGAGGTCAGCCCCGAAAGTCCGCCCAGGGCCACATCTACCACATCTACGCCTGCTTCTATGGCTTTCTGGTAGGTGGCTACTTGTAAAGATGAAGTATCGTGCGTATGCAAATGAATGGGCAGATCAACATGATCTTTTAATGCTGTTATCAACTCTTTTGCCGCATATGGTTTCAGGAGTCCGGCCATGTCTTTGATGGCGAGGATGTGGGCTCCGGCATTCTCCAGGTCTTTGGCAAGCTGCAGGTAATATTTCAGGGTGTATTTGGTTTTTTTAACATCGAGAATATCTCCGGTATAACTGATGGCGCCTTCGGCCAGGCCACCGGTTTTTTTCCGTACAAACCCGATGCTGGGCGCCATGGCTTCCATCCAGTTTAAAGAGTCGAAGATCCTGAAAATATCCACTCCGTACTCCCAGGATTTTTCTACAAATGCTTCGATGAGGTTATCGGGATACGCTTTGTAACCTACGCCATTGGATCCGCGCAACAGCATTTGCAACAAAATATTCGGAACGGTTTTTCTGATCTCGCGTAAGCGCCGCCACGGATTTTCGTGCAGGAAACGCAAACACACATCAAAAGTAGCTCCGCCCCACACTTCCATGCTGAATACATTGGGATGGTTTTTCGCAAAACTTTCGGTTACTTTGAGCATATCGTAGGTACGCACCCTGGTGGCCAGGAGCGATTGGTGTGCATCGCGTAAGGTGGTATCGGTATAGTGGATCTTTTTTTCCGCTTTCAGCCATTTTGAAAATTCTTCCGGCCCAAGTTTGGTCAGCAGATCTTTGGTTCCTTCCGGATAAGCGGCTTGAGGGTCAAAGGCCGGAACGATCGGGGTTTCAAACTGTTTATCCGGATCTATTTTCCGCACATCGGGGTTTCCGTTTACAATGATCTCCCCAAGGTATTGTACCACTTTTGTAGCCCGGTCTTGTTGTACATTAATGTTAAACAGTTCGGCGTTTTGGGCGATAAAGTTCACCGTACATTCCCCTGCCAGGAAAGTTTTATGGTTGATGATGTTTTTAAGGAAAGGCACATTGTTTTTTACGCCGCCCAGACGAAACTCGTTCAATGCCCGGTTCATTTTTCGGGTGGCTCCGTTCAACGTTCGCGAATGAGCCGAAACTTTCACCAACATAGAATCGAAGAAGGGGCTTACTTTGGCTCCCTGAAAAATGCTTCCTTCATCCAGGCGGATGCCAAAACCGGCTGCACTTCTGTAAGCGGTTATGGTACCGTAATCGGGTTTAAAATCGTTTTCCGGATCTTCCGTTGTAACGCGGCATTGTATGGCATAACCGGTGGTAGAAAGGCTTTCCTGATCCGGAATGCGAATTTGTTTGTCGCTCAAACGGTAGCCGCCGGCGACAAAAATTTGTGTTTTCACCAGATCAACACCGGTAACAATTTCGGTAACGGTATGTTCCACCTGAATGCGAGGGTTTACCTCAATGAAGTAGATCGTATTGTTTTTATCTACCAAAAACTCAACTGTTCCGATGTTGTTATAGTTCACTGCTTTTGCAATGCGGATGGCATAATCGTAGAGTTTTTCCTGAACGGCTGTATCGAGGCGGTAGGAAGGCGCATATTCCACTACTTTCTGATACCGGCGCTGAACCGAACAATCGCGTTCAAAGAGGTGAACAACATTCCCAAAGTTATCGGCCACAATTTGTACTTCGATGTGCTTGGGTTCTTCAATAAACTTTTCGAGGAAAAGGGAGTCGTTGCCAAAGGCACTCATGGCTTCCCTTTTGGCTTCGTAAAAAGCAGTTTCCAGTTGTTCTTCGGAGTGCACCATCCGCATTCCGCGCCCGCCACCTCCGGCATCTGCCTTGAGCATTACCGGAAAACCGATCCGCGTGGCTTCTTCGATGGCTACCGTATGGTCCGTGAGCTTTTTCTTGCTGCTTTGAATGATGGGAACGCCACAGGATTCGGCCATTTTTTTCCCTGAAACCTTTTCGCCCAACGTTTCCATTACTTCCGGCTCAGGACCAATAAATATGATGCCTGCTTTTTTACATTTACGGGCAAATGTTGCATTTTCAGACAAAAACCCATACCCCGGATGAATGGCGGTTACCTGATGGTTCAATGCTACACGAATAATTTCATCCATGTCGAGATAGGGCTTTATAGCCTCCCCGTCCTTGCCTATCTGATAGGCTTCATCGGCTTTGAAGCGGTGTTGAGAATAACGGTCTTCGTGTGTGAAGATTCCCACCGTTCTTAGGTTAAGTTCCGAGCAGGCCCTGAAAATCCGGATGGCAATTTCGCCGCGATTGGCAATGAGCACTTTGTTGATCTGCATTCTTGGTCGTAATTAAAAGGTTTTCTTATTCAAGCGCTTAAAAATAACCAAAAAACAATATGGGCTATTTTCCACCGGCTGTTTTTAATCCTGTGAAATTGGACCTCTTTGCCACGATTGTAAAATATTTTCGAAGCTGGCGTTGATCCGTAGGATTAAAACCTTGCTTTCTTAACTGCATTTTCGAACAACATAGTAAGAAGCGATCGGACAATAGAGTTGATCCGTCGCTCCCTATCAGCTTTACATTTCCTTTGATCTACCAAATTGAAGGTATAATTTCGGCGCCGGCGCAAAAAGCCGATTTTAAAGCGCCCCAAAAGCACTTTTCGCAGTGCTTCCGTTTTCTTTTTCAAATTCCGACCGGTTGTGGCCAAATAAGTGTTGGTTTAGGGCGATTCACTGCCGTGAAGAAGTGATGTCTTATTCGATGGTTGGCTTTAAGGTAGCCCGTTACGGGTTTTAAGCGGCCCGGCGCCTGAATTTCTGTCCGGCCTTTTTTCCGATCATCCGTATGGATTGCTCCGGGAGGTTGGTTTGGGAGTACTGATGGCTCCTCTTTTAACTTGTGGCTTCTGTGCCCAGAGGGGGAGTCGAACCCCCACGTCCATAACGGACACCAGATCCTTAGTCTGGCCTGTCTACCAATTTCAGCACCTGGGCAAACAAATCTTACAACGAAACAAGCCATCCTGCTCCGATGAAGGAGCGCAAAGGTAATACAATTCTATCAAAAGCAAATGCCTGCCGGCAGGAAATGTGTACACCTCTTGAAAAACAAGGTTTTGAATCGCTTATGATACCCCATCACTTTCCGAAAATAAACCACATCCGGATGCTGGCAATGGCCGGCAGGTTCAAATAGCCGGCAGGTAACCGGAAACGGTACCGGTTCATCAGGTGCCTTTCCATTTTTGTACCCGAAAGGCATTTCATGCATGGGTTCGGGGCTGTGCCATATTAATCCCGTAAACCTTTTGTATACAAGTTAAAAACAGGGATGTCTATGGCTATAAATGCACCCCATCTCCAGTTCACGCCGTCAGATATCGTGGCAGATTGGGCATCGATCTGGCGCAAAGCCGGCCCCATCTGACCTCCAAAACCAATGGAAACCGGAGCTTTACTTACGCCAACTACAAAGTATGCACCGGGAGTAAAAATATTACGGAAGGTTAAATCCGGCAAAGCCGCTGTAGAATCGTCCTGAAAACGATAGGTGGCAATGGCTCCCACATCCACCAAGCTCACAAACAAACTGGTAGAAACCGGAACCTTGGAACTGGCCAGGCTTTTTATACCACGGCTCAGGGCAATGCCTATCGGTGCAGTTATGTAACCCACATTAGCCCAACCGGTACTGTTGTCATTGTTTGTTACCGCATCGCCCAGAAATTCTCTTCCGTAACCGCCACCCAGATAAGCATTCACCGATACATTTGCAGCAGTGGTTTTTTTAACGATAGAATTTCCCGGCGGCAAGGCAGCAGCCTCAATGGCATCCAGCACATCTTCCGAAGTTTTGGCCTTGATCAGGGAGGCCATAAACGACCCATACTTCAATAATTCATCCGAAAAACCGCCCACATTGCCTCCTTCTGCAAGCGTAGCCGAATCCGCAATGTTGCCTTTAATGTGCGATTTCAGATCGGACTTGTTGCTCCTTTTCGGCAGCTTGCTTAATTCGGTACGCAGGATCCGGTTTTCCGATGCAATGCCTCCCAGCTGAATATCCGTATTGAAAATGGTATCTGCCATCATGACAACATTGATAATGGCCGACGAATAATTGTTGGCAGAAACGGCTTCGTATACCTCGACCCCCAGACCGGCTACATAAAAATAGCTGTTCACCTTGTTTTCCGTTTTTGTGGGAATTGCCGGAAGGCAGGGCAGGTTTTTGGCATGGAAAGCAAAATCCAGAAAGTCGAGAGAATGCCGGAAAAGATCGGCATAATCCTGATGCGTCAGATCCTCTTTTTTATGCATTTTGGTTTGCAGGGTTTTTAACTGGGTCTGAAGCCTGGAACAATTCGAAACCAGCTTGCGGTAATACAACTGATATTCACGAAGGCTGTCGGTATACTGTATGCCCAGTTTCAACAGGTGGCGCAACGAGGTTTTATCGTGCTTTGGTCCTACTTCAATATCGGCCGGGCAGCTTTGGTACATCAAAGCCAGGTAAAGCTGAAAAACGATGTCGTTTTGTACCACTATCATTGCCGAATCAGCAGAAAGCCAGTAGTTTTCCTCACTATCGATGTCTTGAAGAGAGGCCGAAAACACTTGGGCTATCCGGATCGAATTGAACAGGTTGGCAGGGAGGGTATCGGACCCAAAAGTACTCGGGAAATGGGCAAGAATACTGCCCGGGTGGTCTCCCTGAGTAATGCTTTCCGCGATGTAAAAACCCACTTTTAATAAGAGGCGTACCTCTTCCATGCTTTTATGGTTGAAAATTTTTTCATACTTCGGCGTATCCATCAGTTTTGGGAAACTGACCAACAGGTTGGAGAAGTCTTTTTCGAAGGCCTGGCGCAACGATCCGATGTAGGCACTGTAATGATAAATTTCATTGCCGATCACTTGTAACACTTTGTAAGTGTCGGGGAAAAGCACTTGTAATTCGGTTGTGGTTGTAATTTTAGCTTTAAATTTTTGGAAGAAAAAAGTACCCAGTTCCTCTTTTGTCCGGTCTACAAGAAATTGAGCAATTCCATCTGCCAGGTTGGTGATCGGGATGCTGCCGGGGTTCATTAACATGGAAATGTCGGAAGCAATACCGGTACTGGCCCCCATGGTAGCATTAGCAGGGATTTTTCCCTTTAAATAAGGGTTTTCATTGTATTGTGTACTCAGATCGGCGCCGTTGATCAACTCCATTTTATCTGCTCCCAGATGGCGGTTAAGAATGGGGCCCCATTCGGCTAAGGTTTTCTTGTCTAAGGTGGTGATCCCGGCTGCGGTCACCAATTGTTTTCTAAGTTTTATGGCATCTTCGGCAGCTCCGGGAACCTGGGCCATCGCATGGCCATGTAGCCATAAAACGAAAAGAGTGCCCAAGGTTTGGTAAACATGTTTCATGATTGATCGATTTGGTTATGTAGCGGTTGTCCAAGCATCGAAAGCCGCTTTGGGTTGGATGATTTTTACGTTAGAAAAATGGCAGGGAATGGCAGTGGATTGAAGGGTAGCCGTTAGTTCTGCCTGGGTACCTTTTCGTACGCTGAACATCAAAGCGGCTACACCACTCACAAAAGCAGTGGCCATACTTGAGCCGGTTTTGGTTTTTGAGGCCTCGGGTGCTGTAAACCAGGCCGATCGCACATTGCCACCGGGGGCAAGCAGGTTAAAATGGTTGCTAACAATGGAAACGCCATCGGTTGCTTGTTGTGCATTTACACCCGCTACGGTTAAACATTGGCTGTAGTTTCCGGGGTAATAGGGTTTTTCTGGTGCTCCGAAATTGGGAGACAGGTTTCCTCCCGAAGCAATCAATACAATGCCGGCAGTTTCTGCCTGCCGGATCAGTGTTGTGGCTTCATCGGTGGGGTCGGATTTGCCCCAGCTCATGTTAATGATATCTACTT